>JBGPIW010000128.1:0-6618 GCA_041485045.1 Gemmatimonadota bacterium
CGGCGGGCCCCAGACCGCGTGGCTCGACTACTGGGGCGCGCGCTGGAACTACCAGATGTTCGCCTCGCGTGGCTACGTCGTCGCCCTGGTGAACCGCCACGGCTCGACCGGTTTCGGCCAGGCGTTCACCGATGCCGTGTCGCAGCACTGGGGCGACTGGCCCTACGAGGACCTCATGAAGGGCCTCGACGTGGTGACGCGACTCCCCTTCGTCGATTCGACGCGGATGTGCGCCGCGGGCGCGAGCTACGGCGGGTACATGATCTACTGGGTGGCCGGCCACACCGACCGCTTCAAGTGCCTGGTGGCGCACGACGGCGTGTTCAACACGGTGAGTATGGGCGGCTCCACCGAGGAGCAGTGGTTCACCGACTGGGACTTCGGCGGCACGCTCACCGCGGCCCGCGATCAATGGGAGAAGTTCTCACCGCTCAACTTCGTCCAGAACTGGAAGACACCGCTGCTGGTGGTGCACTCGCAGCTCGACTACCGCGTCGATCTTTCGGAGGGGTACCAGGCGTTCACCGCGGCGCGGCGCATGGGCGTGCCGGCGAAGTTCCTCTATTTCCCCGATGAGGGGCACTGGATCCTGAAGCCGCGCAACCGGCGGCTGTGGTGGGGCGTGATGCTGGATTGGATGGATGAGCACCTGAAACCGTAGACGGTCAACGGTAGTCGGTACTCGGTGACGGCATCGTCGCCACCGAATACCGACTACCGAATACTGATTACGGCTTCGCCCACACGTTGTTCGTTCTCCGCACGTCCGGAATCTCGTGCCGCGCGTCGATCTCGACCCTGGTGATCTCCCCCGGTACCGGCCGGACGTAGCGGTAGTGATTGCCGAGATACCAGACTTCGACGGGAAGTCTCACGGTTTCAGTCGACCCGTCCGCGTAGGTGAGCGTGAGGTCGAGCGTCATCGGGAGTTGGCCCGGTGACGACAGCCAGACGCGCGCGGTTTTCGCGCCGCTGCTGTCGGTCCGCGTCGCCACCGAGTCCACGGCCAGGTCGATCACATCCGAGCGGTAGAACCAGCCGCGCCAGAACCACGACAGGTCCTCGCCCAGACCGTCTTCCATCGAGCGGAAGAAGTCGGCGGGGGTGGGATGCCTGAACGCCCAGCGGCGGATGTAGCCGCGGAAAGCGGCGTCGAAGCGGGTCGTATCGGTGAGAATGACGTGGCGGAGCAGGTACAGTCCGGTGGCCGGCTTGCTGTAGGCTGCCGCTCCGAGCAGCGGCGGGGGCACCCGGTCGGCGGGGAGCATCGAGGGCACGTCGCGTCCGCTCGCCGCGTAGCTCGCCCATTGATCCGCGCCCCCCCGCGCCGTGTCGTGGTAGAACGCGCGTTCCGAGTAGATGTTGATGAACGTGTTGAACCCCTCGTCCTGCCAGGCGAACAGCCGCTCGTTCGACCCCACGACCATCGGGAACCACTGATGCCCGAGCTCGTGCGTGGTGACCCCGAACAGCCCGCGCCCTCCCGCGCGCGCCCCGCAGAACACGATCATCGGGTACTCCATCCCGCCCACCGGCCCCGCGATGTTGATCGCGGTGGGGTAGGGGTAGGGGAACCACTTCTCGGAGTAGTGCTTGATGGTATGCCGTACATACGCCGTGGAATTCGCCCAGTCGGGATTCGCCTCGGGCGGATAGTACGACTGCATCAGGATGCCGTCCCAGCCGCTCGCGTCCCAGACGAATCCCGGAGACGCGGCCCACGCCACGTCCCGCACGTTCTTCGCAGTGAAGTGCCACGTCAACGTCGCCGCCGTTCCGGCGGGACGCGTGGAAAGCTGCCCGGCTTCCTCGCGCGCCACGATGGCCATGGTCGAGTCGGCCGTGCGGGCGCGCGCCAGCCGCTGGCGTTCGGTGGCGGTCAGCACCTCGAGCGGATTCAGGAGCGTGCCGCTCGCCGCCACGATGAAATTGCGCGGCACGGTGAGGGTGAAGTCGATGTCGCCGTACTCGAGGTAGAACTCGCCCTGGCCCAGGTACTGCTCGGTATTCCAGCCGCGCACGTCGTCGTACACGGCGAGTCGCGGGTACCACTCGGCGATTTCGTAGAGCCAGCCGGCGGGGAAATGCTGTCGGCCCATGCGATCGGAGCCGTGCTCAGGGACCTGGAACGAGAAGCTCAGCTCCATCGTCACCGACCCGCCGGGCGGGAGCGGGCGGTCGAGGTCGGCGCGGAGCATGGTCCCGTTCGTGGTGGTCGCCAGCGGCGCGCGGCGCAGCGGCGTGTCTCCGTGGCCCGGTTCCGCCCCGCGGACGGCGCTCAGGTTGGTGATCGCGTAGCCGCCCTCGAACCCCCGCGCCGACCAGCGGGCGTCGGCCGGGTTGATGAAGCCGCCGCGACTATCGTCGCGGTAGATGTTCTGGTCGGTCTGGAACCAGACGTAGCGCAGGCTGTCGGGCGAGTGGTTGGTGTAGCGAATCGTTTCCTTCCCCGACACCGTGTGGGATCCCGTGTCGAGCGCCGCGCGGATCGTGTAATCGACGCGCTGCTGCCAGTAGCGCGGTCCGGGCGTTCCCGCGCCGGTGCGATACTCGTTCGGGGCAGGGAGCGCGAGTCGCCGGAACGGCGACGTGTCTCCGACACCGATGGGAATGGGGGCGGGGGCGGCAGCCGGCGACGGCGCCGGGACGGGCTGTTGCAGGACGGCGGCGAGGAGCAGAGAAACAGGCAGCATGCGGGGATGTCCTCGATGAAGTGATTCGACCTAACGCACCTCGAACTCCACTACGTCGCTCGCGCCGCGGCCGTTGACCGCGCGCACTGTGTGGCGGCCCGGAACCAGCCGCCAGCGCGCCTCCCGCCATTCCCGCCCGTCCACGAACCAGCGCACCCGGGATCCTTCGCCTGCCTCAGTAGCGCGCAGCGCGATCGTCGTGTAGCGCGGGTCCGCGCCCACCGGAAACGTATAGCGGTCGCCGTTCTGGGGAGAAAGGATCCGGAAGCCCGCGGCCGCCGTGGTCGCTGTGGCGCCGATCGCGGGGCCCGGGCCGGGGGCGTGCGAAGCGTCCGCCGCCCATTCGGCGTACTGCGCGGGCAACTCGACCCGACCGCCGCGATGCCAATCGCAGGGAGTGGCGGGCTCGGTCCCGGGGACGAACCATTCGGTCATCGGCGGGCAGTCGGGCCCCGCGCGCAACCCGGAGAGACGGCAGATACGGATGGGGACGGCACCGGCCTGCGCGGGCGTTGAAAGCACGCCTGGTGGATATCGCTGCGCCACGAGCAGCGCGGCGCGGTGCAGCAGCGGACCCGCCCCCGTGATGCCGCCAACGCCCTGCATCGGACGGCCGTTGAAATTACCCACCCACACCGCGACGGTGAATCCAGCCGTGGCCGCCACCGCCCAGTTATCGGTGAAATGCCGGCTCGTCCCGGTCTTGGCGGCCGCGGGAAATGGGAGGTCAAGCGGGGTCTCCACGCCAAAGCTCGGCAGCCGCGCCACCGGGTCGCTCAGGATGTCGAGCACCAGCGCGGCCGCCTGCCGCGACATCATACGCCGTTCCGTCGGCGTTCCAGCCGTCGCTCCACCTTCCGGCGCTTCACCTCCCGCCGCTTTCCATCTAACCGGCTTCCACACGCCACCGTTCGCCAGCGCGCGGTACCCGTTCGCGAGCTCGAGCAAGGTGACGTCGCCGTTGCCGAGCGAGAGGCCGAGGCCGTAGTACTCCGCGCTGTGGTCGAGCGACGCGAAGCCGGCTTCGTGCAGCGTGGCCAACAGGCTGGACACGCCGAGCCGCTCGGCCAGCTCGACCGCCGGCACGTTGTAGGAGCTGCCGAGCGCGTCGCGGGCCCGCACCGGACCGTGGAACTGGCGGTCGTAATTGCGCGGCCGGTAGGGACCGAGGGTGGTCTGGTAGGTCCGGGGCAGGTCGGGCAGCACTGTCGCCGGCGTGACGCCGCGATCGAAGGCGAGGCCGTACAGGAACGGTTTCAGCGCCGACCCCGGCTGGCGCGGGGACACGACCATGTCGACCTGGCCGCTTGTGTCGGCGAAGAAGTCGGGAGAGCCGACCCAGGCGAGGATGTCGCCCGACGGGTCGTCGAGCACCACCACCGCGGCGTGCGCGACACCCTTGTCCCGCAGCACGTCCACCGTGTGCCGCACCTCGGCCTCGAGGGCGGTCTGCAGATCCAGGTCGAGGGTGGTGCGCCATTCACCGCTCGGCGGCCGCCCGCCGCGCGCGGCCCATTGCAGGATTTGAGTGGTGAAGTGCGGCGCGAGGAACGGAGACCCGGGGTCGTGCCGGAGCACCGGCTCGGCCGTGGCCCGGCCGACGTCTTCACCCCGCGCATAGCCGAGCGCCTGCATGCGCGCCAGCGCGGCGCTGCGGCGGGCCCGGGCGCGCGTGGGGGCGGCGAACGGATTGTCCCGCGACGGCGCGTGGGCCAGCGCCCCGAGGAGCGCCGCCTGGCCGAGGCTCACGCTGCGCGGATCGGTGCCGAAGTACAGCTCGGCCGCCGCGGTGACGCCGGCCGTTCCCTGACCGAGGGGCACCCGGTTCAGGTACTGCTCGAGAATGGTCTGCTTGTCGAGGTGGGCGTCGAGCCGAAGCGCCCAGAGCATCTGGCTCAACTTGCCCGCGAACGTGCGCGGTGTGCCGCGCAGCAGGCGGGCGAGCTGCATGGTGATCGTCGAGCCGCCGGCCACCACCGCGCGAGCCCGGAGATCGTCGCGCAGGGCGCGCGCCAAGGCGCGGAGATCGACGCCGCGGTGGTCGTAGAAGCGGCGGTCTTCGACGGCGAGGAACGCCTGCAGGATCTTCGGGTCGAGATCCGCGAGCGAGGTCCATCCGCCGCGGCTCCCTTCGTCCGCGCGCGTCGCCCGCAGCGGCAGCCCGTGACGGTCCAGCAGCACCAGGCGGGGCACGGGCCCGGGAGCGGCGAGCGCTGGGGGCAGCGGCAGGGCGACCCAAAGCGCAAGCGCGGCGATGGATAGCAGGGCGAAGGCGCCGGCCAGCGCGAGGCGATAGCGGCGACGACTCACGCGAGCCGGGCCTCGGCGAGCCGGTCCGCCATGCCGGCCGGGGTGATTCCCGCCGCCGCCGCCCGCTGCAGGATATCCCGCACCGTATCGTAGATCGCCTCGACCGCAGCGCTGACGTCGGGCGAACTCCAACCACAGATGTCTCGCGCACCGTCGATCACGCCGCCCGCGTTCGCCACGTAGTCGGGAATGTAGAGCATGTTGCGGGCGGCGAGCTGGTCGCCATCGCCAGGTTCGGCGAGCTGGTTGTTCGCCGCACCGACCACGAGCTCGCAGCGCAGGCGGGGGATCGTCCTCGCGTTGAGCGTGCCGCCCAATGCGCACGGGGCGAACACGTCTGCGGCGAAATCGTAGATCGAGTCGGGAGCGACGCTGGTGGCCCCGGTCTCCGCCGCGCACCGCTCGGCCCGTTCTTTGTCGACGTCGCACACCGCGAGGTCCGCCCCGGCGGCCCGCAACTCCCGGGCGAGCGCGGCGCCCACATGACCGCAACCCTGCAATGCGACCGTGCGGCCGCGCAGCTCCTCACTGCCCCAGCGGTGCCGGGCCGCGGCCGACAAGGCTCGGAGGACGCCGTGCGCCGTGACCGGCGAGGGATCCCTCAGCCCCGCGACGTGCCGCGTCTCCCGCTTCACGATCGCCATGTCCTCGTGCGAGGTGCCGACGTCCTCGGCCGTGATGTAACGGCCCCCGAGCGACTCGACGAATCGGCCATGGGCGGCGAAGAGCCGGTCGCGGGACGTGATCGGCCCATTCGCCAGGATCACCGACTTCCCGCCGCCCATTGGCAGCCGGGCGACGGCGTTCTTGTAGGACATCCCGCGGGAGAGCCGCAGCGCGTCGGTGAGCGCCGTGTCCAGAGAAGCGTAACTCCACAGCCGAGTGCCGCCCACGGCGGGCCCGAGCCGGGTGTTGTGGATCGCGATGATTCCGCGGTACCCGGCCGCTTCGTCCTCCCCCAGCAGCACCAGCTCGTGATCGGTGGCAGGGTGGAGCTCTGTAACGCGCATGAGTTCGGAGTATAGCGCACTGGCGGTCACCGACCGACGGGTTAGGCTAGTGCGCCATGCCCGCGTCCGGCACGCCCACCCTGCTGGGTGCTCCCTTCGATGCCGCCTCGTCGTTCCGACGGGGGGCAGCGGCGGCGCCCCCTGCGATCCGCGCGGCGCTCGCGTCTCCGCGCGGCAACACGTGGACTGAGGGGGAGGTGGATCTGGGGGCACCCGGGGCGTTCGACGATCGAGGCGACCTGTCGCTCCCTCAGGGCCCGGAGGCCCGCGCGCTGATTGAGCAGGGGGTGGCCAAAGTGCTGGAGTCGGGTGGCCGGCCAATCGTGCTGGGAGGCGACCACTCGATCACCTACCCGGTGTTGCGGGCGATGCGACAGCGCCACAGGCCACTTTCCGTTTTGCACGTAGACGCGCACCCCGATCTGTACGAAGATTTCGAGGGCGACCGGTACTCGCACGCCTGCCCGTTCGCGCGGGCGCTCGAGGAGCGGCTCCTGGATGAGCTGGTGCAGGTCGGCATCCGGGCGATGACGGGTCCGCAGCGGGCCCAGGCCGAGCGCTACGGCGTCCGGGTGATCGACATGGACGCCTGGGTCGCGGGCGTC
>JBGPIW010000129.1:0-6588 GCA_041485045.1 Gemmatimonadota bacterium
CGGCGAGCCTTGCCACACGCCCGCCGGAACCTCGTCGCCGCCCATGTGGATGTGGCGCAGCGGCACGCCCGCCTCGCGGTGGATCGTCACGAGATCGCCGACCACGCGCTCGATGAACCGGTACGTCGACTGGAGGACCGGGTTCATCACGTTGTCGTGCCAGCCCTGGGCTGAGGTGTAGACCGAACGGTCCGCCGAGTCGCTGAGCAGGTACTGCCCGTCACCGGTCGTGCGATATCGGGCCTCCATGGCCTTGACGGCGGCGCGCGCGTGGCCCGGCATCTCGAGCTCGGGGATGACCTCGATGTGCCGCGCCGCCGCGTAGCGGAGGATCTCGACGTAGTCCGCGCGGGAATAGAAGCCGCTACCCCAGGGCCGGTCGACGGCGGGCCCCGAGCCAAAGGCGGGCGGCAGATTGCTCCCTGAGTCGAGCGTGTGGCCGCGTCGCGCGCCCACCGTGGTCAGCTCGGGGAGGCTCGGTATCTCGACCCGCCAGGCCTCGTCTTCCGTGAGATGGAAGTGGAAGACATTGAGCTTGTAGCGGGCGAGGAGGTCCAGCGTGCGCAGCACCAAGGGCTTCGGCTGGAAGTTGCGGGCGACGTCGAGCATGAACCCGCGGTAGCCGAAGCGCGGGGCATCCACCACGCGGATCGCCGGCAGCTCGAGGCCCCCACCCCGGCGGGAAGACGGCGGTGGCAGCAGACTGCGCAGCGACTGGAGCCCGTAGAAGACCCCCGCGGGTGAGGCGCCCACGATACGGATACCTTGGGTGGGATCCACGACGAGCGTGTAGGCCTCTGGCGAGGTCTGGCCTTCGACCGGGCCCACCCCGAGTCGGAGGGCGGGGACGCCTGCCTTCAGAGTTGTGCCGAAGTAGGGCCGCAAGTACTCCCTTGCGAACGCTGCCTCGTTTCCGAGCTCCACGGGCGCATCGACCAGCGGCATCCTGGTGAGACGCAACGCTCCCGCTCCCCTCGTCACCGCCACCGGGGTCGGGAACACCGGAGGCAGCTCGCTCACGGGGATGTCCCGGATTACGGAGTCGAGCGCGAACTGGCTCTCGGGCGTCACCACGCGGGGATCGCGGCCCTCCCCTTGCGGGGGGCGCGCGAAGAGCACGGCCACGTAATCGTTCAGGGGAACGCCCACGTCCTTCGCGGCGTCGAAAACGATGTAGGCACCCTTCGGAACGAAGCTGGCGTTGAGGAGCAGGTCCGTGAGGTACTCGATCCGGACGCTGGCCGCAGGAGCCAGTCCGGCGAAGCCCGCTCCGGGCACGATGCGGTGCAGGTCGCCCCCCGCATCCTCGATGGTGAACCCGCCCTCCACGCTTCCCGGCTGCGGCGAGTGAATCGCACTGTAGTAGATTGCCCACCCGCTCGGGGCGAGCGGCTTCGCGTCGCGGTTAGTGAGCGTGAAGGCTGCGCGAGAGAAGCCTTGAGCGCCTTGAAAGACGTCCTCCTTGAGCTCCCAGCGGAGCTGCAGGGCGGTCTGGGCGCGGGCAGCCCCGGCCGTGAGGGCCAGCACGAGTGCGGGCAGTGCAGGAACAAGTCTGGGTCGCATCGAGAGACATTAGACCCTCGCGGGCCGAGGTGTCCAGGGGCGGGCATTTCGAGGTGTCCCTAGCACGTTCGCCGCACCGGGATCAGCTAGATCCAGCGACGTACACTCGCGCGGTACTCGTCGTACCTACCCTGAAAGACCTCCCGCAGGCGTGCCTCTTCGACCGGGATGACCATCCAGTTCAGATAGGCCATCGTCAACGGCAGAACCAGTACCGGCCAGACCTGTCTGAGCATGCCCGCTTCACCGAGATAGGCGAGCGCGAGGCCCACGTACATCGGGTTCCGGCTCGCGCGGTAGGGTCCCCTCGTGATGAGGCTGAGGGATGGCTGCCCTGGAACCGTGGTCGTGCCTGCTCGACGGAATATGACCCAGGCCCACCCGGCAAATCCTGCCCCGATCGCGAACAGCACGCCACCAGCGATGCTGATTTTGGACGGCGCCTCCGGATGAAGCTCGAGTGGCCACAAGTATTCGAGACCGACGCCAACGAGGTACGCCAACACGAACACCCACGGAACGGGGATCCGCAGCAGCAGCGAGATGGGATTCTTCATGGCGGGAACGGACTCAAGGGGGACCGGTCGCCGACGAGCCAGATATGCCCGAACGGATCGACGAAATGGCCCTGACGATGGGGTCCCCAGGGCATGGCGTGGTCTCTGATGTCGTTCACACTGCCGCTTGCTCCCGCTTCCAAAGCGCGCGCGATCAGCCCGTCAGGATCGTCGCAAAACACCTCGACCCGCACCGAGGTGATACCAAGCCGTGCGGGGCTCTCCCACCCGTTCTGCTCCGGCTCGCCCACGAAAAAAGGGGCACCGGCGATCTCCAAACCGGCCACTGACCCCAGGCTCCAGAGCTCCACCGCCCCGAGGGCGCGTTTGTACCACGTGACGGCCGTGGGCGCATCGGCGACCGCCAGCATCAGGGATATGATGGGCCTGCGTGTTGCCGCTGTCACCGGGGTCTCCTATCGCGAACAGTGCTTACATATCACCGGGTGAAGGGGTTGAAGGTGATCAGCATCATCGGCGCGGGGCGTACAGGGCCGGCGTGAGCTCGTACACAACCCGTTCCCGCCCCTGCGCGTCGACCGTCGTGCCAGCGCGCACGCCACCAATCTTCTCCACGGCCCGCTGTGAACGACGATTGTCTGGACCGATGACAAAGGTTACGCGCTTCACCGACCGGAAAGCATGCTCCAGCATGAGCCGCTTCATCTCGCCATTGTATCGACCGCCCCAGTAGGCGCGGGCAAGGAAGGACCAGCCGATCTCAAGGACGCTCTGTTCCGCGTCGTAGCCCTGGTAGCGTGACGATCCTATGATATGACCGTTGGCCCGATCCAGGGCCACTAGCGCGCCACCGGAAGCGAGGGCCTCTTCGAAGAACGCCCGGAACGGCGCTTCCTGAAAGCGATTTCGTTCTGGATGCTGCTCCCAGATGAGCGGATCCGCCGCGACCCGGAACAGCGCCTCGAAGTCGTGCGCGCGCAGTGGGCGCAATTCCAGGTGCTCTCCAACGAGAATGGGTTGCCGATCGAATGTCACGGTTTGACGGGCGCAAAGTGGGCGACCACCAGCCCGATGATACCCCCGCCTACTGCACCCAGGCCGAGGATTGGGGCCCACGCCTTGGTGACGAGAGCTGACGGAGCGCTCAGCAGCAGACCGAAGAACAAGCCAGTGGCCCATCCTGGCCACGAAAGATCGACGACTCCGATTACGAACCCGATAGCGAACCGATCCAAAAACGCCGCCGTGATCGCTGCGCGCTTGTCCGGAAAGGACATCGGGAGCATCGTGGCCACTGCGATGGCTCCGAAGGCGGCGCCACAGAGTGTTGCGAGGGCAATGCGAGACATGATCGACGCCTCCGAGCAGTGGCAGCGTGAGGGATTGCGCGTAAGCTGCGGGGCTCGGCAGCCGCAATCAAGAGCGCTGTTCCCTTGCCACCAGCCGCGGCACGCTCAGCGGTGCAGCGCAGCACGGATGCGAGCCAGGTGATGCCAACTGTGGCGCACTGCGTGATCCTCTATGACGAACTGAGCGGTAACAGGCGCGCCGAAGCTGAGCGAGAAGGGCGCTGCTCGGTCCAACTCGTCATCCGTGAATGCGCGGACTGCAGCGGCCGCCTGCCGACTGTTGTTGCGCAAGAGCTCAATCGCAACCGTCTTGGTGACGCTTACCTGGTCGGCGGCATGTTTTGCATTCATGTCGGCGACGGCCTCCCACGTGACGTCCGTAACGGCCGTGCCGCTCGCGATCGTTCGCGCGAGATCGATCTCGATGGAGTAGACGCTGGCGACGTGGTGCACGATGACGCCGACCGAACGGCCGTCTCGTCCACTGCCCGGGACCGGCGTGTGCCACTCGGTCTCCGAGAGCCCTTCAGCAAAGGCGGCCAGGCCGGCGGCGCCTTCCTCGATGCGAGCGGCGAGCGACTCAGCGCGACGACCCATGGAAAGGTCTCCTTATGTCTAGCTGGAAGGTGTTTGTGGCACGGCAAAGCGCTGGTGGGACGGCGCTACCTAACAATATGAAATTCAGCGGCGTGCGTGGCGAGGACCAAGATCTCTGTGAGGGAGTGGACTCACTGATCGCTTCGCACGGACCTTATCTCTTCTTGGTCCCGAGCGGCTTCTCGACGAACAGGCGGCGACCCGTTTTGGGGTCAAGCACCTCGTACGCGCCAAACACACCAATCACCCCGGTTGAGGTCCGGATCGGCGCCTTCCCAACCCGAACCCAAGTGGTCGTACCTGTCGCGCCGCGCTGACGCTCTACGATGTTCAACTTCGAATGGCCGGAGCGGACCACTGCTTCGTCGTCGGCGCGGTATTTCGCCGCTTGAAATACCCACGGTAGCCGTCGATCGAAATCGTCTATGCCCTGCATTTCCGCGCTTGAGAGGCCTGCGTCATGCGCAAAATGTTCGTTGCAGCCACCGAACGTGTAGGCTGGTAGCAGCTTCCAAAAAATGCGGACCCGGCTGTCCGGACTCGACGCTGCGCGGACGTAGCCCAGTAGCTCGCGCTCCAGTGCTTCGGCGTTTGCCGAGGACCAGTTCGGCGCGTGCGCCGCCATCTCAGGATGCAGATCGGGCCACGAGGCAGTGATCACCTGTTGATAGGCCGTCAGGACCCCTCTGGCTTGTTCGGCAGTCATGCTCATAGCCACGATCCCTCCACGCCGCCTAACGGACTGTGCGTAAGCTGCGGCCTGCGGGCGCCGCAGACAAGACAATGAGCCTCCACCGGGCATGATGTCCCCGCCGGCGACGGCCGGAGGCCGCAGCTTCAAGCGCTGGTGAGACGGCCACCTGAACTCACTTGCCTACGATGAGGAAGAACCCGGCTGCGAGCGCGAGCAGGGCCATAATGACCCACAAGCCATCGAAGCCGAGGTGAGTCAGTCCGATGAGCCCCGTGAGGATCAGCCAGGCACCCAGCAGCAGGGTGCCGATATTCTTCGTGAGCTTCATGATGGACTCCCTGGTGGCGGCCGTTTAACGGATTGGGCATAAGGTGCGGGTTGGTGCGGCCACAATCAAGACAGAGTGACAGAAACGAATAAAGCATCGTGCTCGGCACGCACTTTAACTGCGCCAAAATCAGGAATTATGGCCTCGGCCCCGATAAGATCTCGCGCTGGGTGGGTGGTCGTAAGTCCCAGAACACGAGCACCCGCACTCCGCCCGGCAGTCACACCCGCCGGGGCGTCCTCCACGACGAGGCACGCCGCAGGATCGTAGCCGAGCCGATCCGCTCCGAGCTGATAACCGTCAGGCGCGGGCTTGCCGTGCCTGACATCCTCGCTGACTACGAGCACCGCCGGCACCGGCAATCCGACAGACTCAAGGCGCTGCCTCGCGAGCGCTCGATTACATGACGTGACAATGGCCCACCGGCTGGGAGGCAGCACCGAAAGCAGTTGGTCAGCGCCTGGCACGACGCGAAGACCATCGACGTCTTGGAACTCAGTGGCATCGAGCCATGCCACTTCTTCGTCCAAGGCCAGATGAGGAACGGCGGCCTCCAATGTGTCCTTCGTGCGACGGCCGTGGGCGATCCGGAGGAGGATGTCAGGATCAACCTGATGGCGCTCCGCCCAGCGACGCCAGGTGCGCTCGACGACCGCGCGGGAATCGACGAGAACACCGTCTAGGTCAAAGAGGAAAGCCTTACACCGGAATTCCACAGCTCGGACCTCGAGTGGATGAGGAGAGGTGGCCCTACCCCTTCCCTACCTTTTGGCGGCTGCCGCACCCCGACAGCAAGCGCTGGTCAGGCAGCGCGGCGCTAGGGCGCAGCCGGCTGCTTAGGCTTCCACAGCGCAGCATCCAAGATGGACCACAGATGGATGATCCAGCCGAGCAGAAAGAACCAGAGAATCCCCGCCAACGCGAACTGGATGATGGCGATGAATAGACGCCCTTGAAGCAACTGCCCCAATCCGGGAATGAAGAAGCTACACAGCGCCGCAATGACGTTTCCCGTAGATCCTTGTCCTGCCATGTGGCCTCCGCACCGAAATCGGACTGTCGGACTGATCAAGGGATGAAGAGCTTCGGATGGTTAGGCGGCAGCATCGGGAGGCGACAGGGGTCACCGTCTTCGGGTGTCGTTGCGTAGGCTCCAAGCCGCACGAGCTGCTTTGAGTATATACGACGTAGCAACGAGGTTGCGAGAAGGCGTTCGATGGCGCCCAGAGGCCCACGCCGGACCGTGAAGCGCGTTTCGATGGACACTTTGGCGGCCGCCCCGTTCTCCACGGGATCCACGATGAACGTTGTGGTGCTGGAGCCGTCAGCGTCGCCTTCCTCAAGCACGCGCCCCGGCTCCGGTTCGCGGATGAGGTGAACAAACCGCTTGATGGTGCCGAAAACTCGCATTTCGACTCGTATCCGAGTACCGGCTCCCACCCCTCCCGCTTCCACTTCGATCTTGCGGAAGTACTCTGGCGGTACGATGTGAGGGTGATGCTGGCGATAGTCGGCGAGAATATCATACACGCGTCGTGC
>JBGPIW010000130.1:0-6579 GCA_041485045.1 Gemmatimonadota bacterium
ACTACGATCTCGCCGAGTACCGGACGCCGGGGGCGGTCGCGACCCGGGCTGCGGCAAGAGACTCAGTCTGCTTCAGCTGTCTCGCAGCACGCCGGTCCGGCAGGGCGCCAGCGGACGCCGCCGCCCTCAACAACTCCGCCATCGCGAACGACCACAGCTATGCGGCCGCCCCGGGTGGCACCGTGGTGGACTGCTCGAGCACGACACTCGTCGATTCCTACTGCGGGGTTCAGGACAACAGCGTGTCGACGACCGTGGAGGAGACGACGATCGATCAATCCACAACCATCGTCTATCCGGCGCCTACACTGGTGTTCTTCCCCTTCAGGCGGCGCTTGCGCCGCCCACCCGCTCCCGCGCCACCCCAGCCGGCGATCGCGCTGAATCTGCGCCGTGTGCCGGGTCGGATCGTCCCGCCGGCCCCACGCCGACCGGCCCGAATCGTGGTGCAGCAGCCCCGCGCCCCCAGTCACCCCGACGCGCTCGCGCCGGTGGACCAGGCGTCCGACCCGTCGACTCCGTCGGCCTCGATGGCAGCCCCCGCTTCGCGCATCATCATTCGCAGCGGGCCTCCGGCGGCGTACCCGCCGCAGCCCGCCGGCTCCGGTGCCGGATGGACGAGCGCGGGGACGGGACACCAAACTCAGGCGGTTGCGGCGCCACGGTCGAGCGGGTCACCCGCTGCGGGCGCCGGTGGCCGGGCAACCCGCCCGGTGATCGTCCCCTCTCGAGCAGTCGCCCGAGCCTACTCCAACCCCCGCCACTAGCGGGCGGGAGTCAGATTCCGGACGCCGACCGATGGCGGTCGGCCCACCACGCCAACCAGAGCGTCACGCCGCTCGCCACTACCGCGGTCCACGCCAATGCAGATACGGTGGGCGGGACGGCGCCCTGGAGACTCCAGACGTACGACGCGGCCATGATCACCACCAGCACCCACCACGCGAAGCGTCCGATACGATCCCGGGCTGCGGTCGTGCTGGTATAGAGCCACACGCCGGCGAGATACATCGCGCCCTCGACTATCACAGTGCCAGTGACTGACCGCCATAACCCGAGGCCGACCAGCGGCCCGCCCCAGGGGACGAGCGGGAGATCGGCGATGTGGGTGGCGTAGTCGAGCACCCAATGGCTCACCACCGCCAGGGCCATGACCCACGCCCCCCGGGCGTACCGTGTGAGGGCGTAGTATCCGCCGCCGAACATTGCCCCCCACACCACGCTCATCGCCAGACTGTGTGACCAGGGATAGGAAGTGAACGAGAGCGCCAGGAGCGGGTTTCCGCCCGGCGGGTTGATCCGGACCTGTTCGACGCCGAGCAACAGGAACAGCGGCCACAGGAGGTCGAGGAGCAGCGGTGCGGCGAGAAGCGGGGCGAGCGACGCCCGCGGGGCGATCCGCTTCGAGGCGAAGCCGACGGCGAAGTGGCCGATGAACATGGGGCGAATCTCCGGAAAAAAAGGGGAAGGGGGAAGGGCCTCGTCCCCCTTCCCCCTTCCCTCATCCCCGTTGTGCATGGAGGCGCGGGGAATCGAACCCCGGTCCGAGCATGACTCCAATGTCACCACTACGTGCGTAGGCGAAGCTTCTTTGAGGTCTCGTCTCCCCGGCGCTTCACCGGCCGTGGGTGGCGACAAGCCCTTTGCAGCTCTCGCGCGATCCGTTCGGGCCCCGGACCGCACCAGCCCGATTTTGCGATACGTGAGCGCCGCCTCAGGCGGGCTGCCACTCACGCAGGTGCATAAGCCGAAGCTTACGCGGCCAGAGCCAGTTCAGAGTTGGCTTGTGTGTATTGCCAGTTGATTAGCCAGGTGACTGACGACCTGGGCACGCAGCGACATCCTCATCAAACCCGTCGAAGCCTGTCGCCCCCTCGTCCTGCGAACGTAGCGGTACGCGGTGGCGTTTTCAAGCCTTTCCCGGTTTCTCCTCACCTTCCAGCGTCGCGCGGGCCGTCTCCAGTGCCCGGCGCTCCCCTGGCGGCAGCTTCGGGAATGAGGGGTCGAGACGCTCGAGCGTCGCCACGATGGCTTCCACCACCACCAGGCGCGTGAACCACTTGTGGTCGGCGGGGACGACGTACCAGGGCGCGTGATCGGTGGCCGTGGCCTGAATCATGTCCTCGTAGGCCGCCATATAGTCGCCCCATCGGTCCCGCTCCCCCAGGTCGGCCACCGAGAACTTCCAGTTCTTGGCGGGATCCTTCAGGCGCGCCAGAAAACGTTGTCGCTGCTCCTCGCGCGACACATGCAGGAAGAATTTCACGATGCGCGTGCCGTTGCGGGAGAGATGCCGCTCGTAGGCGTTGATATCCTCGTACCGCTCCGCCCACACGCGCGGCGTCGCGAGCCCCTCTGGTAACCGCTGCTTCACCAGCAGCTCGGGGTGGACGCGGACGACGAGCGTTTCCTCGTAGTAGGACCGGTTGAAGATCCCAATGCGGCCGCGCTCCGGCAGGCACTTCGTCGTGCGCCAGAGGAAATCGTGATCCAGCTCCTCGGCTGAAGGAGCCTTGAAGGCGAACACCTGGCAGCCCTGAGGATTCACGCCCGACATGACGTGCTTGATCGTGCTGTCCTTCCCCGCCGCGTCCATCGCCTGGAAGATCACGAGGAGGGCCCAACGGTCGTCGGCATACAGACGTTCCTGCAGCGCGGCCAGTCGCTCCACCCCGCGTTGCAGTGCTTGCGCGGCGTGCTCTTTGGTCTTGAATCCGGGGGTGGCTGCGGGATCGACCTGCTTGAGGTGAAACCGCGAGCCGTCTTTGACGCGGAAGGCCTTCGCGAGGTCCGGGGATGGCATCGCGCCTCAGGGCGTGTAGGGCGGCGACTGCGACACGCGGTTGCGACCTTCCTGCTTCGCCCGGTACAGGGCGGCGTCCGCGGCACCACGGAGGTTGTTGACGTCGCCCACGCTCTCAGGGTACCCCGCCACACCGCAGGAGACCGACAGGGGGTAGCGGGAGCCGTTCCAATGCCAAGCCTCCGCCTCCACGGCGCGCCGAATGCGCTCGGCCACTTCCATGCCCTCGCCCAGCGGTGTCCCCGGCAACCAGACGGCGAACTCCTCACCACCGATGCGCGCCACGAGATCGCGATCGCGGATTTGCTTCGAGAGCACACTCGCGAAGTGCCGCAACGCCGCATCGCCGGCCGCATGCCCCAGCCCGTCGTTCAGCGCCTTGAACCGGTCGAGGTCCGCGTACACCAGCGTCACCGGCTCGGTCGGGCCGCGTTCGCCGCGCTCCTGTTGCTTGGCCTTGAACGATTCGATTTGGCGCTCGAACTCGCGCCGGTTGCGCAGCCCGGTCAGAGGATCCACCACGGCCCGCTGCTCGGCCTCATGGACCGCCCGCGCCGCCGCCAGTCTCGGGCCGAGCTCGGACACGAGCTGCCCCACCTGCTCGGCCAGCGGCGACTCCGGCAGGATCGCAGGCCCGAGCAGGACGAGCGCGCCGATCGCGAAATGGCCGTCCATCAACGGATACGCCTGCCCGGCACGCTCCTGCCTCCGCCGCTCGGGGACCCCGGGACCGAAGATGTCGTCGCCCGTCTGTGTCATCACTGAAAGCCCGGTCTGCATCGCCCGATGTGCCGGCGCTTCGGCCGACAGGGTGATGCCGGCCAGCCGACGATCGGCGGCGGTGGAGACGGCCAGGATGTGAGCCGCTTGGGTGGTCGGATCGAGAATGACCACCGCAGTCCCGCGCTGGGCCAGCTGCTGGGCCAGCTCTGCCCCCGCCTTGGCCACGCCCTCGAGCGTCTGCGCGCCGGCCGCGATCATCGCGAGCTGCTTGGCGACAAGCTGAAACTGGCCCTCGGGTACTTCGAGCTCTGCAAGTCGCATCGCCGCGATAATCCGCCGCAGCTCCTCGGTGACCGACTGGGCCACCTCGGGGTCGGCATCGCGCTCGGCCAACAACAGTCCGGCCCCGTACGGGAAATCTCCCACCGCGACATACGTCCCTTCATCCTCCCGGGCCACGTGGGACCGGCCATCCACCGACGCGAGCTGGACGATGGCCCCGCCGCGCTCCCGGATCGCCAGCGACGGCCTCGGATCCTCGTACGCTTCGACTTCCTCCTCGTCGAGACCGACCGCCCAGGCCGCCGTCGCATCATGCGCCCGGCGCATCAGGTCGAGGGTGTGTGCGAGATCCGAAGGCGTGACCGGCGCCTGATCGTGCAGCCAGGTCCGGACGATTCGCGCCATGCGAAATCCGTAGGCGAGAGCGAACCCGCCGCCCACCGCGACCAGCCCCCACGGCCCACCGCGCCAGACCGCGATGACGCACGCCACGAGGCCCGTCGCGCGGAGACCGCGCGCCAGCCACTGCACCCCGGACCGCTTCACAAGTGATTGATTCGACTGGCCGCCGCCGCCGCCCCGAACCCATTGTCGATGTTGACGACGGTCAGCCCCGCGGCGCACGAATTCAACATCCCCAGCAGAGCTGCGAGGCCGCCGAACGATGCGCCGTAGCCCACGCTGGTCGGGACGGCGATGACCGGCACCTTGACGAGGCCCCCGACGACACTCGGCAACGCCCCCTCCATGCCGGCGACGACGATGATCACCGATGCGCTCCGCAACAAGGTCGTCTGGCTCAGCACCCGGTGGATGCCGGCAACACCGACGTCGGTGAGCCGCTCCACCCGATTGCGCAGCGCCCGGGCGGTCACCGCAGCCTCGTCGGCCACTGGCAGGTCGGCGGTCCCCGCCGTCACCACCAGAATAGTCCCCCGCCCGGTGGGGGGCGGCTCGGGGTCCGGCGGCAGATATACCGTGCGCCCCAACTCGCCGACCAGCGCCCGCGGGAATCGCTCGCGCAGGGCCACGCGATGGGGCGGATCGGTGCGCGTCGCGAGAAATGTCCCGCCCGCCGAGGCGAGCCGCTCGGCGATGGCCACCACCTGCTCCGCCGTCTTCCCCTGCGAAAAAATCACCTCCTGCTGGCCTTGCGTGATCGGACGGAGGTGATCGATCGTCGCGAACGGCAGCCGCTCGAGCATCGGCCCGAGGTCGTCCCCGTTCACGCCGCGGCCCCGACCACGGCCCGCTCCGGCACGGAGTGCTCCCCCAGATACACGCCGAACAACTCCTCCGCCTCGCGCATCGATTCGATCGCGAAGAGCTGTTGCCGCAGGTCCGCCGACCCCGGCAGCCCTTTCGTATACCAGCCGAGATGTTTGCGGAATTCGAGGGCGGTCTTGCGGTTATCGCCTTGCAGCCGCAGCGCCAGTCGCGCGTGCTGCAGCGCGACACCGAAGCGCTCCTCCGCCGTGGGCGACGGGCGCATCCCCCGCCCCGCCAGCAGGTCGCGTGCGTGCGAGAAAATCCACGGGTTGCCGAACGACCCTCGCGCGATCATGATGCCGGCACACCCGGTGTGCCGCCGCATCGCGAGCACGTCCTCGGCGTTCCGAATGTCGCCGTTCCCGATCACCGGTATATCGAGCGCCTCGACCACGCGCGCGATCTCGTCCCAGTTCGCTGTCCCGTTGTACATTTGCGTCCGCGTCCGCGGATGCAGCGCGAGGGCCTGAGCCCCGGCGTCCTGGCAGCGCCGCGCGATCGTCACGGGATCCCGCTGCGCCTCGTCCCATCCGCTCCGGATCTTGGCCGTCACCGGCAGGTGTGTGGCCTGCCGCACCGCCCGGATGATGTGGCCCACGAGCCCCATGTCCTTGAGGCACCCCGACCCACCGTTGTTCCGGACCACCTTTTTCACCGGGCAGCCGAAGTTGATATCCAGGTAGTCGGGACCGAACAACTCGGTCACCAACGCCGCGGCACGCGCCATCGTGGCGGGGTCCGCGCCGTAGAGCTGGATGCCGATCGGCCGCTCCACGTCCTCGAACCGCATCTCGGCCAGCACGCGCTCGATGCCGAGCGAGACACCCACCGACGAGATGAACTCCGATACGACGACATCGGCGCCGAAGCTCCGCGCGATCTGACGGAACGGCGCTTCACTCACACCGGCCATGGGGGCCAGGAAGAGCGGGACGTCGTGTGCCACGGGAAACGGGAAGTTCATGCGCACCAACGTAATAGCGCGTTGCGCGGACAGCAACCAGCCGTTACGTTAGGCGTTCTGCCCCTTTCACCACGAGGATCCGGCTTTGCACCTGCGCGAGTTCTTTTCCGAAGACGCGATCGACTTGAGCTTGAAGAGCATCGTGAAAGACGCCGTGCTGAAAGAGCTCGTCGGACTCCTGCGGCTGGACGAGAAAGCGGACGGCATGCTCTACAAGATGCTGAAGCGACGCGAGACCTTGGGCTCGACCGGCATCGGCCAGAACATCGCGATTCCGCACTGCCGCTCCCTGGTGGTCAGCCGGTTGCGAGTGGCCTTCGGCCGGAAGCTCGAAGGCATCGAATTCAAAGCGATCGACGACAAACCCGTCAACTACTTCTTCCTGATCGTCGCGCCACCCCTCGAGGTCTCCAACCAATACCTGCCGGTACTGGGCAAGATCGCCCAGTTCGCCAAGGAGCCCGAGGTCCCGGACCGCCTGGCGCGGCTCAAGACGCCCGCCGAGTTCCTCAAGTTATTGGAAGACAAGAACATCTGA
>JBGPIW010000131.1:0-6577 GCA_041485045.1 Gemmatimonadota bacterium
CCCTCGGACATCGGCTCGATCACGATTCTCAAGGACGCCTCGGCGACCGCCATCTACGGCAGCCGCGGCGCGAACGGCGTCATCTTGATCGAGACGAAGAAGGGCGCCTCGGGCGGGGCCTCCATGACGTACGACAGCTATGTGGCGACCTCCTCGCCGTACCGATCCATGGACGTGCTCAACGGCAGCGAATACCGCCAGTTCGTGGCGGGTCAGGTGGCGCTCCATAATTCCGATCCCCTCAAGGGGCTGGACTCGACGTACCTGACCGCACTGGGGACGGCGAACACGGATTGGGCCAAAGCGGTGAGCCGCACGGGCCTGACGCACAATCACAATCTGTCGTTCACCGGCGGGAGCGATATCACGCGGTATCGGGCGTCGCTGAACTTCATGAACGAGCAAGGCGTCGCGCTCAGCAGCGGGTTCCGGCGGGTTCAGGGTCGCCTCAGCGCCACACACTTCGCCCTGAACAATCACCTTCGCCTCGGCGTCAATGTGACGACCTCGCAGGCGAACAACGACTATCTCTCCTTTGAGAACGAAGGCGGCTTCGAGGGCGGCGTGTTCATGAACGAGGTCATCTTCAATCCGACGCATCCGGTGACGGTCACCGATTCAACGGGAACGCATTTCTACGAGATCGGGCCCGGCTCGCAGTCGGTGCGCAACCCGGTCGGGCTGGCCGACCAGATCCAGGACTTCGGCATCACCAACCGCACGCTCGGCAACATATCGGCGGACTTAGACCTGCTGCCCGGCCTGACGGGGCGGATCAACGTCGGCGTGGACAAGTCGGGAGGCGTGCGGCAGATCTATCTTCCCAAAGCCAGCCCGGCGGGAGCGCAGTTTCAGGGACTGGCGCGGCAGATAAACCGCGACAACACCTCTCAGACGTTCCAGGGCATGCTGACCTACACGCGGCAGTTCGGCGGCGTGCACGACCTCGACGTCGTGGGGGTGTACGAGTTCGCGAAATACCGGATCGAGCAATTCCAGGCAGAGGCACAGGGTTTCCTTACCGATGCGACCGGCTTCAACAGCTTGAACGCCGGCAGCGTGCAGATAACCCCGCAGTCGTTCCGGACCGACGATAAATGGATCTCCTTCATTACCCGGGTCAACTACGGATATAAGCAGCGGTACTTCGTGACGGGCGTGGTCCGCCGCGACGGCCGGTCCGCGTTCGGCGCGGATCACAAGTGGGCGACCTTTCCCGGTATCTCCGCGTCGTGGCGCATCAGTGATGAGCAGTTCATGCCCAGGGGTCCGTTCTCGGATCTCCGCCTGCGCGTCGGGTATGGGGTGGTCGGCAACCCCGGCGTGCCGCCCTATTCATCGTTGATCAGGCTGGAAGCCACCGGTGGAGCGAAGTACGTCTTCGGCGATTTGCCCGTCACCGGGTTCGCCCCGGTGAGCGATCCCAACGTGAATTTGCGGTTCGAGAAGACGTCGCAGCTCGACTTCGCAGTGGACTACGCCCTCATGGACAATCGCGTGTCGGGCTCACTCGAGTACTACGTCAAGCGCACGTCCGACCTGCTGCTCGAAGTGTCCGTCCCACAGCCGGCGCCGGCTTCCACCCGGCTCGAGAACGTCGGGAAGACCCGCAATCGGGGCCTCGAGTTCTCGCTCGACGCGCTGGCGATTTCCCGTCCGAGGTTCACCTGGCGGGCGGGGCTCGTCTTCGCGATGGAACGCAACAAAGTCATTGATCTCGGCACCTATACCTTCCTCCCCACCGGCCGCGTCAGCGGGCAGGGTCAGTCCAACCAGATATCCCAGCGCATCATCCCGGGCCAGTCGTTGGGCACGTTCTACGGGCCGCGGTTCGTTGGCGTGGACGCGCAGGGAAAGCAGTTGTTCGTCTGTTCGTCAGGCAGCGCGGGCTGTGTCAACGGGCAGACGACGACGCCGCTCGCCAGCGACTACGCCATCATCGGCAACGCGTATCCGGACTTCACGATCGGCCTGCACAGCAGCGTGGCCTACGGCAAGTTCGACTTCAGCCTCCAGATGCGGGGCGCGTTCGGACAGGACGTGTTCAACAACACGGCGCTCGTCTATTCCACCAAGAGCAACGCGCTCCAGGGCAAGAACTTCCTGCGTGACGCCCTGACCGATCCGACCGACATCCGTCAGCCGGCCATTTTCTCGTCGCGGTGGGTCGAAAAGGCGACGTTCGTGCGGTTGCAGAATATCACGCTCGGCTACGCGTTCATCCTGCCCGGGCCGCCGGGATCCCCCCGATCCGCTCGCGTCTACGTGTCCGGCGACAACTTGCTGCTCTTGACCGGCTATTCCGGCCTCGACCCCGAAGTTCACCAGGAAGTGGGTCTGGCCTCTGTCGGAATCGATTATCTTAGCTATCCACGTCCACGCACCCTGACGGCAGGCGTGCAGCTTGCGTTCTGATAGAGGAGACCACACTGTGACGAAGCCATTCCGAGTGGCACGGCCAAGGCTGTCGCTGCTCATGTGCACGGTCCTGCTCTCCGCGCTGGGGTGCACCGACCTGCAGGAAACCCCGACCAGCTCCATTACGCCGGAGAACTTTTACCGGAATGAAGCGGAAGTGCTCGGCGGCCTGGCGTCCGTGTACGCCCAGCTCCGGGGCACGCTGGACGACTACTGGTATGCCTCGGAGGTCAGCTCGGACGAGATCGTCGTCCCCACACGGGGCTCGGACTGGTACGACAACGGCCAGTGGCTCGAGCTGAAGCGGCAGACGTGGACGGCGTCGAGTCCGTCGGGACTCGCGTTCATGAACGGATCCTGGAACACCCCCTTCACCGGCATCGCGCGCGCCAACGTGCTGCTCGATGCGCTGCAACGGGTGACCGTGCCGAATCAGGGGGCGATCGTCGCCGAGCTGCGGACGCTCCGGGGCTTCTATTACTACATCCTGATGGACATGTTCGGCGGCGTGCCGATCGTCACCGACATCGAAATCAAGCCGCGGGCGCGCAACACGCGGACCGAGGTGTTCCAGTTCATCGAGTCGGAGCTGCTGGCCGCCCGCACGGACCTGCCGGACAGTTGGCCGTCGACCAGCAACGGCCGTCTGACCAAAGGCGCCGCCGACGCCATCCTGGCGAGCATGTATCTGAACGCCGGCGTCTGGATGAAGGAAACCGGCGTCAGTGCCACGGCCTACAACACGTGTCTCGGGGTGGTGGTCAGCGGCGGCGCAGACGCATGCCAAGCCGCCATCGATGCCGCCGATCGCATCATCAATTCCGGCCAGTACAGCCTGGCGGCCGTCTGGCGCTCGAACTTCACCGCCGACAACGGGACGTCCCCCGAGAACATCATGGTCGTGAAGTTCCTGAACAAACCCGACCTGGGAATGAACTTCATCATGCGGGCGCTGCACTACAACCAGTTGACCGGCGCCGGCCCCTGGAACGGGTTCGCGACCACGGCGCAGATCTACACCGCCTTCGCCGCGAATGACCAGCGTCGCCAGATGTGGCTGGAGGGCCCGCAGACCAATGTCGAAACCGGTGTGCCGGTGTGTGAACGGCCCAGTGGGTCGACCTGCGCGCCGGGGGGGACGCCGCTGGTCTTCACGGATTCGATCAGGGACATAACCCAAGCGACCGAAGGCGAAGGCCCCCGCTTCTACAAGTGGCCGGCCGATCCCAACCGGCCCGCCGGCGAGCTCAACGGCAACGACTTCGCCTACTTCCGCCTCGCCGAGATCTATCTGATCAAGGCCGAAGCGCTGAACGAGCAGACGCCGGGAAGCGCCACCGCGCTCGGATTGGTGAACACGCTGCGGGCCCGGGTCATCACTCCGGCGGCGCCGCTCGCGGCCATCGACCGTGCGTCACTGCTGCGGGAGCGCTTGTTCGAGCTCGCAACGGAGAACAAGCGGCGGCAGGATCTCATCCGCCACGGCGTGTACACCGCTGCGTGGGACTACAAGCTGGCGGGGACGCCCAATCTCATCCTGATGCCGATTCCTCAACCGCAGCTGGACGCGAACCCGTTGCTCGTGCAGAACCCGGGCTACTAGTTGACGCACCCCGTGGCCCCGGGTGCCACGATAGCCTGCTCCCGTTCCCGGGAGCAGGCTATTTGGTTTTTGGTGGCCGGGGCGTGCCTCCTCGCCGGCTGTGCCGGTAGGGACCGGCCGGCCGGGGGGGAAGCAGCGCGCACGGGGGCGGCGCCCGCGGTCGACGGCCACCTGTTTACCCTGTTGCCCGCCAGCTACACCGGCGTGCGCTTCGAGAACCGCCTGCGCGAGTCCCGCGAGCTGAACGTCTTCACTTATCGCAACTACTACAACGGCGGCGGGGTGGCGCTGGGCGACCTCACGGGCGACGGCCTGCCGGAGCTCATGCTCACCGCCAACCAGGGGGGCAACCGGCTGTACCTCAACGAGGGCCAGTTCCGCTTCCGCGATGTCACCGCGGAGGCCGGCGTCGGCGGGACGGGGTTCTGGGCCACCGGCGTCAGCTTCGCGGACGTCAACGGCGACGGCCGGCTGGACATCTACGTGTGCTTCGCCGGTCCCGTCGCGGGCGCACGCCGGGCCAATGAGCTGTTCATCAACCAGGGCCTGGACGCGCATGGAGTGCCCACCTTCCGAGAGCAGGCCGCCGCCACTGGCCTCGCCGACCAGGGCTTCTCGACGCAGGCCGCGTTCTTCGATTATGACCGCGACGGGGACCTCGACCTGTACCTCGTCAACAACTCGTCCCGACCCCCCTCGATCCTCGCGCAGCAGAACACGCGGAACGTGCGCGACTCCCTCGGCGGGGAAAAGCTCTATCGCAACGACGGCGGCCACTTCGTCGACGTGAGCGCGCAGGCGGGGATCTTCGGGAGCGAAATCGGCTTCGGGCTGGGGGTGGTCGTGAGCGACCTGAATCGCGACGGCTGGCCGGACCTCTACGTCTCGAACGACTTCTTCGAGCGGGACTATCTCTACATCAACAACCGGGACGGCACCTTCACGGAGCGGATCGAGCACGAGATGCCCGCCATCAGCTATTCGTCCATGGGACTCGATATCGCGGACCTGGACAACGACGGGTGGCCGGACGTCTACGTGACCGACATGCTGCCGGCGGACGATTACCGCCTCAAGCTGACGTCGGCGTTCGAGAGCCGGGAGAGCTATCAAGCGGGCTTGGCGCAAGGGTTTCACCACCAATTCCAGCGTAACACGCTGCAGCGGAACAACGGCAACGACACGTTCAGCGAGGTCGGGCAGCTGGCCGGCGTGGCGCGCACGGACTGGAGCTGGAGCGCGCTGATCGCGGATTTCGATCTGGACGGACTCCAGGACATCTACGTGACCAACGGCATCGCCCGGGACCTGACGTCGCAAGACTACCTCGCGTTCCTGAGGCAGGATGAGACGATGCGGTCGGCCTTGTCGGGCAAGCGGGTTGATTTCCAGCGCCTCATCCAAGCCATGGGCACCACACCGCTGCCGAACGCCGCGTTCCGGAACACCGGGGACCTGACCTTCTCGAAGGAAAGCGCCGCCTGGGGCGTGAACACGCCGAGCTTCTCCAACGGCGCGGCGTACGGGGATCTCGACGGCGACGGGGCGCTCGACCTGGTGGTGAACAACATCAACGAGGAGGCGTTCGTCTACCGGAACAACGCCCGCACACAGCTGCCCAGGAACCGGTATCTCCAGGTCAAGCTCGAGGGCGTGGGGTCGAACCGGTTCGCCGTTGGGGCGAAGGTGACGGTTCGCAACCCGAAAGGACATGGCGGCGACACGCTCTTCTTCCAGGAGCTCGAGCCCACCCGGGGCTTCCAGTCGAGTGTCGACTACGTCCTCACGTTCGGACTCGGCGCGATCGACACCGTGCAGTCGGTGAGCGTCGAATGGCCCGATGGGCGGGTGAGCACCCTGACGCACGTGGCGGCCAACCAGCGCCTCACGGTCCGCGAGTCGGAGGCACACGGAGCCGTCCCCGCACCGACGTCACGCCCACTCCCCACTCCCCACTCCCCGTTGTTCACTGACGTCACGGACCAGATCGCGCTCCCGTTCGTGCACCGCGAGAACGCCTTCGTCGATTTCGACCGCGAGCCCCTGATTCCGAAGCTGATCTCGACCGAAGGCCCATTCCTCGCCGTGGCCGACGTGAACGGCGACGGCCTGGATGACGCCTTCATCGGGGGCGCGAAGGGTCAGTCGAGCGCGCTCCTCATCCAACAGCCGGACGGCCGGTTCGTCAGCGCCGACCAGCCGCTCCTCACGCAGGATCTGGTGTCCGAAGACCTGGGCGCCGTCTTCTTCGATGCGGACGGCGACGGGGATCTCGACCTCTATGTCGTTACTGGCGGCAGCGAGTTCTCGGACCTGGCGCCGGCGCTGGAGGATCGGCTCTATCTGAACGACGGGCGGGGCACCCTCCGGAAGGCGGCCGGCCGGCTGCCGCCCCTGTACGGCAGCGGCTCGCGTGCCGCGGCGGCCGATTTCGACGGGGACGGCGACGTGGACCTGTTCGTGGGAGGGCGCGTCGTCCCCTGGCGCTACGGCGTCGATCCGCCCAGCGTGCTGCTGCGCAACGACGGCCACGGCCGCTTCACGGACGTGACCGCG
>JBGPIW010000132.1:0-6520 GCA_041485045.1 Gemmatimonadota bacterium
AGGACGGCCGGATCCGAGTCGATGACGTCGCCGTGGCGACCGACGACGGGCTGATCCACGAGCTGGGTCACGATGACCCGCCAGGCCTGGCGCGGCGCCTGCGCGAGCGGCGCCTCGCGAAACGCGCGCTCGACTTGGCCGCCACTGATCTGCCCGCCGACGCCGCTGATTGGCCGGCCACCGACCCTGAGCTGACGGAGCGGGTGGAAGACCGCCTGGCCGAAGAGACCGGGCTCGCGCCGGGCGAGGTATTTCTCGATTTCCCGGCCAAGGACCGCATGCTAGGGGTGGAGTTGCCCCTGGTGCGGCGGGACGGTGCCGTGGGGCATCTGGCGGACGAGGGCGCCGAGATCCACCTCGGTCTGCCGCGGGTGGCCGCTGAGCTCTACCGGTCGGCCCGCCGGCTGCGGGTGTTCACGCTGCAGGCGGTGCGGCTGCGTGCATCGGACATCGTCGAGCTGATCCGGTTGCCGCGCGAGGAAGTAGCGGCGCGGCTCGTCGCCGGGCAGGCCTTGCTCAGCGTTTCCGGCCCGTCTCGGTCGCCTGAGTCGTCTCGTCGTCGCCGGGAAAGTCCACCGAATCGATCCGGACCAGGATCGCGGTGATGTTGTCGAGGCCGCCGTGGCGGTTGGCCTCGTTGATCAGCTGA
Organism: Gemmatimonadota bacterium; assembly: GCA_041485045.1. Lineage (GTDB taxonomy): Bacteria > Gemmatimonadota > Gemmatimonadetes > Gemmatimonadales > GWC2-71-9 > DASTHG01. The sequence goes on from JBGPIW010000132.1 coordinate 650, forward strand.
TCGACCTGTTCCTGCGGCATCTGCTCGTCCTTGCCAACGATCTCGTGCAATTCCGGATCTTCCAGCATCCCCGTCAGCCCGTCCGACGCGAGCAGGAACAGATCCTTGGGTTTCACCGAGCCCACATAGACATCGGGGGTCACGTCGCTGTTGGCTCCGACGCAGCGGGTGATCACGTTGCTGTAGGGGTGGGTGCGCGCTTGCTCGGCAGTGAGGTAGCCGGCGTCCACCTGCTCCTGCACGTAGGAATGGTCCTTGGTGACCTGGGTCAGCTTGCCGTCGCGTAAGAGGTAGGCCCGGCTATCACCGACCTGCCCGATCAAGAACCGCGTGCCGTACAGCACCAGCGAGCTCACGGTGGTCCCCATGCCCCGTTTGTCGTGCTCGGTCAGAGTCCGCTGAAAGATGGCCGCGTTGGCCGCCCGGATCGCCTGCTGCATCCGATCCGCCACCTCCTTATCCCCGAGGCCGCGCAGCGAGCCAAGCTCCCGTGCGATGTGGCGCACCGCCATCTCGCTCGCCACTTCGCCGGCGGCGTGCCCGCCCATTCCATCCGCCACGATGAAGATTCCCCGGTCCGGAACCATGAGGTAACTGTCCTCATTCCCCGACCGGATGATGCCGACATCGGTCCGCCCTGCGCAGGTGATGTGCACGCTGGGCCGCTACACGAAGATCCAGTAGATCAGCGCCGATGCCCCCAACACGACTACGGCCGCACTCGCTCCGCACCCCTTGCCCTTCTGTGGCGGTGCCTGTGCGGCCGGACGCTTCGGAGCACCCGCCGGTTTCGGCGGGGTCTTGGCGGGGGCCGGCGGCGGGGCAGGTTTCGGGGGCGGAGCGGCCGCGGGCTTGGGCGCCGGAGCGGCTGTGGCCGCGGCCGGCGCGGGAGCTGGACGCGGCGCCGGCGGCAGCGGCTCCTTGATCGACTCGATCACCTTCGTACCGCCGCCCTTCGCGACGCCCAAGGCGTCGTCCGTCGGCTCGAACACCAGCTGAACGTCCCCGAACCGCACCAGCGTCCCCGGGGCGATCGGCATGTCGGCGTCGATGCGCTCGCCGTCCACATAGGTGCCGTTGGTCGAGCCGAGATCGACCAGCACCCATACGCCTTCGCGGCGCTGCAGCTTCGCATGAGACGTGGAAACCGATTCGTCGGGGAGCACGAGATCATTGTAGTCGGCTCGCCCGATATTCACGATCGGAGTCTTCACGAGCAGCCGCGACCCTTTCAGTCCCCCGCTGCGCACCAGAAAATTGGCCAGCGGAGCCGTGGATGGCGCCGCGGCCGGGGTGGAGGCGGGTCGTGGTGTGGCAGGCATGCCGAACGAGGTGTTTTGCAGGCGCGCACCCGCTCCCGGTGCCGGAGCGCTCGCCGGCGGTGTGGCGCTGGCCGACGGCGCTCCGGCGGGAGCCGCGTCGGCGTAAAAGCGGAAGCTCTCCTCGCCGATCCGGATGACATCGGCGCGCGCCAGCAGCCGCTGACCCTGCACGAGCTCCTCGTTCACGAATACGCCGTTGGTGCTCAAGTCCACCAGCAGGTAGCCCTTGGGAGAGGGGACGATTTCCGCGTGGCGGCGCGATACATCCTTGCCCGGCACCACGACATCGCAGACGGCTTCGCGGCCCAGCACCAGCGAGGCGGCCATGATCACGTATTCCCGCCCGTCGGTGAGTGAGACCACCCGGCCGCCGGTCGTGCCGACCGAGCGCGGCGCCCCCGCGGCTCGGGGAGCAGCGTCCGGCGTCGTCATCGCCGGCACGAACTGCGTGCTGCCGCTGCGGCGCTCGTCCACGAACGTGAGCTCGTGACCCGCGACCTGAAGCTTGTCGCCATGCAGCAGCGGTGTCGGTTCGGCTCCGAGCCGCACACCGTTGATCATCACGTCCGCTTCAGGGACGGCCTTGCGAATCACCACCTGCCCGTCGGGTTGTCCCTGCAGCACGGCGTGCTTGGCCAGCAGGCCCGGCCCGGTGAGCGATATCGCGCACGACGGGTCGCTCCCCAAGGCCACCTCCCCCAACGGGATGGTGAACCGCTTGCCGCCGAGCTCGAGCATGGACATTAACGGGGTCTCCAGGGGCGCTGGCCGAAGGGCGGAAAACTACGCCCCACGGCGTAACCGGGCAAGCCGACGTGGGTTACGGGACGTCGCCCTCGAGTGCACGACCCACCAATCCCGCGCGCAGCCAGCGCCAGAAGAGCAGCGAACCAAACACCACCGTGGCGTAGCTATTGATGAAACGCCACAGCACCGTGTAGCTGGGCAATAGTGGCCGCGGAACATAGATGGACATCACTGCCACCGACAGCACCTCGGCCAGGCCTGAGGCCCCCGGCGTCGGTGCGAAATACAGCAGGAAAGAAATGAACGTCTGGACGAGCAGGATGTCGAGGAAGTGGGCCGGCAACCCGAGGGCCCGCATGGCGACGTAGCCGGCGAGCAGCTTGTTGGCGTGCGACGGCGCCGACAGGATGATCGCCCACACCAGGGCGAGCAGTCCGCTCGGGCTGCCGAACGCTACCATGCACTCATGAGCACGGTCGATGCCCTCGCGTAGATGATCGATCCGGGCCGCCACCTTGGCACTGCGCGCCTCCAGACGGGTGGCCACCCAATGCACGAAGTCGCGCAGCAACCGGGGAAAGAACATGGCGAACGCCATGACGATCCCGATCAGCACGAAGATGAGTAAGCTCGTCTTGAAGAGGTCGTACAGCGTGATACCGAGCACCACCCCGTGCTGCTCCAGCGAGCGCCCCGCCCCGAGCAGGATCGCCAACGGTCCCGCCACGGCGAAGAAGATCACCGTGGCGACGAACGTCATGAACGTGGACGTCACGGCCTCGGGCAGGCGCACCCCGGCGCGCCGCATCGTCCACATCATCATCGGGCCGGCGCCGGTCTGAAACGGCGTGAGGTACGCGCCCCACGCACTCATCCCGCCGGAGATCACCATGTCGCGCCAGCGGACTCCCGGGTGGACGTGGCGGGCGACGACCCAGAGCCGGGTCCCGCCCCCCACCCAGTCCATCGAGGCCAGCCCCATGCCGACGACCAGCCACCACCAGCGCAACCCCAGGAACGCGTTGATGAACGCGTGGAAGTTGTCGCCGTAGAGGAGCAACCCCACGAGGCCGCCGATCGAGATGAGGGCGAAGACCTCGAGACCGCGGCGCAGGAGACGGGGGGTGAGGACCGGCATGCAGCCCCAAACCTAGGACGTTCCGGGCATGCCGCCAGCGGTCGCCGCTCCCACCAGATCCTCGTTCCCGGTTAACTTTGCAGGTTATGCCGGTACCTCCCGACCGCGTGATCTTGCGCAACGCGCGCCAGCACAACCTGAAGGGGATCACGGTCGAGCTGCCGCGGCGGGCGCTCACCGTGATCACCGGCCCCTCGGGATCGGGTAAGAGCTCGCTCGCCTTCGACACGCTCTACGCCGAAGGACAGCGCCGCTACATCGAGTCCCTGTCCACCTACGCCAAACAGTTCCTCGAGCGGATGCCCAAGCCGCTGGTGGACAGCCTCGAGGGCCTGTCGCCCGCCGTGGCGATCGAGCAGAAGAACCCCACCACCTCCAGCCGGTCCACCGTCGGAACCGCGACGGAGATCTACGATTTTCTGCGGCTCCTCTGGGCGCGCGTCGGCACGCCCTACTGCCTGCATTGCGGAGCGGTAGTCAAAGTGGACACCGTGGAGGAGGCGGTGGACGACATCCTCGAGGGCGCGGGAATCGGGGAGCAGTCGCAGCCCGTGATCATCAGCTTTCCCTTGCCAGCGAGCGCCCATCGCCCCGACGTAGATGCCGCCGCCCAGCTGGTCGCTGCGGGTTTCGTCCGTGCCCAGGTGGATGGAGCGCAGCTGCGGCTCGACGCGCCCGAGGCCGACCAACGCGTGCGGGCGGGAAGCGAGGTCCTCGTCATCGTCGATCGCCTCGCTCCCGCCTCGACCAATCGCGGACGCCTGGTGGACGCGGTGGGAACAGCGTTCGCCGAGGGGGAAGGCGTCGCGGTGGCGCTGGTCAACGGCGCGCGCCGCCGCTTCTCGTCTCACCCGACCTGCTCGACGTGCGGGCGGGCCGCCCCGACGCTCACGCCGGCGTTGTTTTCCTTCAACAATCCCCGCGGGGCCTGCCCGGGGTGCAACGGCTTCGGCGCGGTGCTCGAGTACGACGAATCGCTCATCGTCCCGGAGCCCGGGAAGACGATCGCCCAAGGGGCGCTCGACCCGTGGACGAAGCCGCGCTACGAAGGCCGTCGCCGGTTGTTGCGGGAGACCGCCCGGGCCCGCGACATCCCTGTGACCGTCCCCTGGCGCGACCTCGACCCGCCCCAGCGACAGTTCCTCCTCCACGGTGCGGCCGGCGGCGGGCGGTACCTGGGCGTATTCCCGTTTCTCGAGCGGCTCGAGATCAAGCGCTACAAGCAGTACATCCGCGTATTCCTGCGGCAATACCAGCTCGCCAAAACTTGCCCGGCGTGCGGGGGGACCCGCCTGAAACCGGAGGCGCTGGCCGTCCGGGTGGGCGGGCAAACCGTCGCCCAGATCTCCGCCCTCACGGCAGCGGAGCTGCAGCAGTGGCTCGGCGGGCTCACTTGGACCCCGTTCCAACAAGCGGTCGCCCGGCACCTCCTCGAAGAGCTCACCGCGCGCGTGTCGTTCGTCGTGGACGTGGGGCTGGGCTATCTCACGATCGACCGCCAGACCCGGACGTTGTCGGGCGGCGAGGCGCAGCGCATCGCCCTCTCCAATGCGCTCGGCTCGCGCCTCACCGAAACGTTGTACGTGCTCGACGAGCCGACGATCGGGTTGCACCCCAGCGACGTGCAGCGGCTCCTGGTGCTGCTGCAGCGCCTCGCCACCGCGGGCAACACCGTCGTCGTCGTGGAGCACGACCCGGCCGCCATGGCCGTCGCCGAATACATGGTGGAGCTGGGCCCCGGGAGCGGGACGGCAGGCGGCGAAGTCGTGTACCAGGGTCCGGCTGCCGGGGTGCGGGCGGCCGGCACCCTCACCGGCCAATACCTTTCGGGGGAAAAGCGCATCAGCGTCCCCTCGGCGCGCCGACCGGCGCTGCACTGGCTGTCCCTGCGCGGTGCCCGCTTGCACAACCTCGAGAATGTGGACGTCCGTATCCCGCTCCACGCGCTCGTGGTCGTCACCGGCGTGTCGGGCTCGGGCAAGTCCACCCTGGTTCACGACGTCCTGTTCCGGCAGCTGGAGCGGCGGCTGCGGGGCGCGCACAGCGCCAAGGAGCATCTGGGCGAGCCGGTCGGAGAGGTCGCCGCGCTCGAGGGGTGGGAGGCGATCGGCGACGTGGTGCTGATCGACCAATCCCCGATCGGACGCACGCCCCGCTCCAACCCCGTGACGTACGTGAAGGCGTTCGATGAGGTGCGGCAGCTGTTCGCCGCCCTGCCGCGCGCCCGGGAGCGGCGCTACACGGCGAGCAGCTTCTCCTTCAACATGCGGGGGGGCCGCTGCGACGCCTGCGAGGGCGCGGGTGCGGTCCAGGTGGAAATGGTTTTCCTCGCCAACGTCTTCGTGCCGTGCGAGTCCTGTGGCGGCCGGCGCTTCAAGCGCGAGGTGCTCGACGTCCGCCTCAACGGCCTGTCGATTCACGACGTCCTCGAGTTGACGGTGGACGAAGCCCTGCGCCGCTTCCACAAGCAGCCGCGCCTGGCACGAGCCCTGTGGCAGCTGCAGCAGGTCGGCCTCGGCTACCTGCGGCTCGGGCAGCCGGCCACGACGCTGTCGGGTGGAGAGGCCCAGCGCCTCAAGATCGCTCGTGAGCTGACGCTCTCCGGTACCCGCCCCGGACGCCGCGGCCGCCGCAATTTCTACATCCTCGACGAACCGACGACCG
>JBGPIW010000133.1:0-6517 GCA_041485045.1 Gemmatimonadota bacterium
ATGTAGGCGAGTCCCGTCTCGAAGGCAACGCCCTGACCAATCTCGCGATGCTCGACATTCGAACCGGCGATGCCGCGGCGGCAATCCCGGAGCTGGAGCAAGCGCGCGCCGCTTACCGGAGCGTCGGTCTCACGGCGCAGGAGCAGAACGCCCTCGGACAACTGGGCACCGCGTACGACGCGCTCGGCGAGCCCCGGCTCGCGCTGGCCGCGCTGGACAGTGCGCTCGCCCAGGCGCGCGCGCAGGGGCTGCGGCAGGAGGAGGCGAGCGACCTCGAAGCGCTCGCGCGGCAGTATCGCACGGCAGGCGATCTGCACCGGGCCCTCGACTTCTACGCCCGGGCACGAGCGATCGACGCCGACCAGGATCTGCAAACCGAGTTTGGGGCCGATCTGCGGGAGGAAGCCGAGATTTACGCGGTGCTGGGCGACCTGGACGGGAGCCACCGGCATGCGGCCGAAGCCCTGGCACGTCATCGCAAGCTCGACGCGCCCCTCGAAGTCTTCGCCGACCACTTGTTGCTCGCGGATCTCGCGACCCGCGCGCACCATGACGCCGCCGCCGACGCCGAGCTGGGGTCTGCCCGTACTTTGGCGGCGCGGTTTGATATCCGGACCGCTCGCGTCGACGTCGCCCTTGCGGAGGCGCGGGTCGCCGGCGCCCGCGGCGATCCCCGGCGGGTGCTGCGGGTGCTCGCCGTCGCGGCGCCCGACCTGTCCCGCGGCGGTTATGACACCGAGTGGGAGGCGGCCGCCCTGCGCAGTCGAGCGGCGGCGCAATTGGGACGACTGCCCGACGCGGTGGCGGCGGGGCGCGAGGCGGTGGCGGCGGTGGAGCACATCCGCGGCCGTTTCGGCTCGGGCCAGCTGCGCACGTCGTTCCTCGCCGACCGCGCCGCGGCGTACGCCGATCTCGTGGACGTGCTCTTGCGTCAGGGCCGAGGCGCGGAGGCGTTCGAAGTGAGTGATGCCGCGCGGGGTCGCGCGCTGCTCGAGCACCTGGCCGTGACCGGACGGGCCACGCCGCTGGTCGACGCTGCTGTGCGACCGCTTCAAGAGAGTGAGGCGCTGCGACGCCAGATTACCGCCTTGGTCTCGAAGATCGATGAGGCCGAGCGCGACATCGCGAGCGGGGCCGATCCCGCCGAGAGCGCGAGCGTCCGGATGCTGTACGATGAAGTCGCCCGCGCGCGTACACAATATGAAGCCGCACTGGTCACGGCGGCCGAGCACGCCGGCGACGTGGACCCGCTGCTGGGTGGCGGCGTGGTGGACGCGACGCAGCTGCGCGCGAGCCTGCGAGGGGACGAGGCACTGGTCGAGTATCTTGTGGCCGCGGATCGCGTCTGGTCGTTCGTCGTGACGCGTGACACCATCGCGTGGTTCGAAACCGCGATCACGCGCAAGAATCTCGTGAGCCGCGTCCGGCTGGCGCGCGATCTGGTGGGGCATCCGGCCGGTCCAGGAGCCACGGCTCCGCCCGTGCTGGGAGCGTTGTTCGACGTGCTCGTCCGCCCGGCGGTCCAATCCGGCGCATTGCACGGCGTGCATCGCCTGATCGTGGTGCCCCACGACGTCCTCACCTATCTCCCCTTCGCCGCGCTGCGGGATGAGGCGACGGGTCGGTTTTTGGTGGAAGACTACGCGCTGCTGCTGCTGCCTTCAGCTGCGGTGCTGCCCGCGGTGCGGCAACGCCCCAGCTTCGCTGGATGGTCCTCCTCCGGTAGCGTCTTCGCGCCGCTGCCCGACGATCTGCCGGCCACGCGAGGCGAGGCGACGGCCGTGCGTGCCGCGTTCGAGCAAGTCGCCGCGCGTCTCGGTCGCAGTGCCACGGAGCGTCGGTTCCGCGCGGCCCTGGGAGCGGGTGGCATCGTCCACGTGGCGAGCCATGGCCGGCTCGACGCCGCGAACCCCTTGTTCTCCGCAATCACCTTCGCGGCGCGCTCCGCCGCGCCCGACGACGACGGGCGGTTCGAGGTCCACGAGCTGCTCGGCCTCACTGTGTCGAGTCCGCTCGTGTTCTTGTCGGGGTGCGAGACCGGACTCGGTCCGGCGGGTTCCACGAGCTTCGCGCGCGGCGAGGATTACGCGACGCTGGCGCAGGCGTTTCTCTTCGCCGGGGCGCGCAACGTCGTCGCCACCCTGTGGCGGGTCGAGGACGATGGCGCAGGGGCGTTTGCGGCGTTGTTCTACCGATACCTGGGTGCCGACGATCCGGTGATGTCGTTGGCGCGCGCCCAGCGGGCCCTCCTGTCGCACTCGCGCTACACCGCGCCGTACTACTGGGCGCCCTATGTCGTCAGTGGGGAAGGTCGGATGCTGGTGCTGCCGCAAACGCGACGCCAGGTGTCCGTACGATAAAGGTCCAGGGTTGCCGTCCGTCCGAGGGGGAGGTCAGTCCGATGAGAGTCTCTCGCGTGTGTCAGATCGTCGCCGGCGGTGTCCTGCTGGCCGGGTGGCAAATCGGGTGCGGGGATCACCCCACGACCGCACCACAGATCGTGGCTTCGGCCAGCGGCAACGGCGGCGGAGTGACGGTCACCGCCACTGATCCGAACAACGCTTCGCAAGGGGTGACGCTCGATGTCCACGTGGTGGGCTCGGGCTACGACCGCGGCTCCAATGCGCAGTGGGCCCGCAGCGGAGTGGTCTCCCCCAACGTCACAACCAATTCGATTCAATTCGTGAGCTCGACCGAGCTGCTCGCGAATATCACGATCGCGAGTATTGCCGACACCGGTCGCTACGACGTCTTGGTCACGACCTCGAAAGGCAAGAAGGGGATCGGGTCGGAGCTGTTCACGGTGAAGAAACAGCCCGGTCCGCCACCGCAATCGAACCCGCAGATTTCCTTCTGGAATGGTGGGAACTTGCGCGTCATGAACGCCGACGGGTCGAATGTCACAACGCTCTTCTCCATTCCGGCCGCGACTCGCCCAGCGTCATGGGCCCCGTTCGGGGACGGGTCTGCCGCGAATCCGTATCATCTCGTGTTCGATCGGATAAACGACAGCATCTGCACGCTGGTGATGATGGACGTCGATACCATCGGCGGGATCGTCCACGGCACCAACCCCCGGGTGCTCCCTACGCCGGGCTATGCCTGCGCACCCGCCTGGTCGCCGATCGGAGACGAGATTTCCTATGGTGGGTCGCAAGAGGGATCCTCCCCCTTTGTGATCGGGCCGTCGCCGCTGTTCGTGATCCCGTCAACGGGGGGTACGCCCACCGCGCTCTACACGCCGCCTCTCGGGAGTTACGTGTTCTATTCCGCTTGGCGCTCGGACGGTAGTGCGATCGCGTTCACGGAGGTGCTGAACAATGCCTATGCGCTCCGAGTCATCAATCGAGCAACCGGAGCTGTGACCACTGTTGTGGCCGCTGGCACGTTTGTCGAGATCGCCTATGTGAGCTGGGCGCGGACTCGCGACGTCCTCGCGTTTTGTATCGGACGCCCGGTCAACAAGAATTTCGTCCGTCTGGAAGTCGACACGATTCGGCTCGCGCGGGATGTGAACGGCAATTATGTCGCTGGAGGGACCCCCGGTTACGTGACCGGCGGGTGCGCCTCGAGCTGGTCGCCCAACGATGCTCGGCTCGCGGTGAGCGGCATCAATGTCTTTGACCTGCTCACCGGCACGACGCAAAGCCTGGCAAGCGGGTCGGGCCCGGACTGGCGGCGGTTCTAACCGTGGGGTGTCCATGAAAGCGCTACCTATTGCGATCGCGTTCTCGGTGCTCGGCCTCGCTGCCTGTACCGATCAGGAGCCGACACTGCCAACCATCACGGCGGCAGCGGCAGCGAACACCGGTGACGTCACTGTCACCTCGGCCAACCCGAGCAATGCACCGCAGGACACCACCCTGGACGTGCACGTCTTCGGCTCTGGATTTGATCGCGGGTCCAAAGCGCAATGGGCTCAGAGTGGGGTGGTATCACCCAACGTGAACACAAATTCGACCAAGTACGTCAGTTCCTCCGAGCTCGTGGGGAATATCACGATCGCGCTCATAGCCAGCACCGGCTCCTACGACATCCTCGTGACGACGTCCAAGGGCAAGAAGGGCATCGGGAGCGAGCTGTTCACGATCAGTGGCCGGGCGGTGGTCAGCGTGACGGTCTCGCCGACGAGCGTCACCATGGCAGTCGGAACTACGCTGGGCCTCACGGCGACGACCCTGGACGTCGCCAAGAAGGTTTTGACGGGGCGGGCTGTTACGTGGACGACCAGCGACGCGACCGTCGCCACGGTGTCCCAGGCGGGAGTGGTGAACGGCGTCGCTCCGGGAAGCGCCTCGATTACAGCGACGAGCGAAGGCAAGAGCGCAACGGCGGTCATCACGACGACACCGATTCCAGCCGGCCCGCTGGTATTTGCAACTTTGAATGTCGGGTCCGAGCACACCTGCGGACTGCTTGCGGGTGGTGCAGCGTACTGCTGGGGCTACAACGACTACGGCAATCTGGGAAATGGGTCGAGTACTGGGTCCGCAACGCCGCTCCCGGGAGCCGTCCTGGGTGGGCTCAGTTTCACCTCGTTGTTTCCGGGATACTGGGCGACGTGCGGATTCGCAACGAGCGGCTCTCTATACTGCTGGGGGCAAAACGCCACTGGGCTGTTCGGCGACGGAACTGGAACAAACAGCCTGACACCCGTTCCCGCGGCCAGCGGTCTCACTCTGACCGTCATCGGCCAGAGCGACCAGCACATCTGCGGGCTCGCACTTTCCGGTGCCGCATTCTGCTGGGGCTGGAACCATTATGGACAGCTCGGTAACGGATCAACCACGAACAGTTCGCTTCCCATCGCTGTGTCCGGCGGACTGACGTTCACGGCGATCAATCTCGCAACCGGGTTGGCGGACCATGCCTGTGGGATAGCCAACAGTGGGAACGCTTACTGCTGGGGCATGAATGGTTCCGGGCAGGTTGGCGCAGCGACGAGCGATATCTGTACGATGCCGCTTTCGAGAAAGAATACCGTCGCTTGCGCGCTCAACCCAGTGGCCGTCAGCGGCGGCCTCACCTTCACGACAATCAGCGTTGGCACGCACACCTGTGGTCTCACCGGTACTGGCGCTCTCTACTGTTGGGGAGGCAACAGCCACGGCCAACTGGGAGACGGAACGACGACGAACCGTTCTACGCCGGTCCCCGTGAGCGGCGGGCTCACCTTCGCGATGGTCAGGACAGGGGCGATGGATTCCTGCGGGTTGACGGTCAGCGGTGTGGCCTATTGCTGGGGGAACAACGTCTACGGCCAGTTGGGTGACGGGACAAATACCGACCGTGCGACACCAACGCCAGTGGCGGGCGGGCTGACCTTCGTTTCAGTGCAAACCGGTGCGTTCCACACGTGCGGGCTCACCGGCGGCGGCATCGTGTACTGCTGGGGGGACAACCGGTACGGCCAGCTCGGCAACGGAGCGACGGCTCGTAGCTACACGCCGGTGAAAGTCGCGGGCCAGCCGTAGCGCTGAAGAGGTCCATGCGGTAGCGCTCTCCGGCCTGCGTCGGGGAGCGCCGCTCAAGTTGTCAGGTGCCTCCCTCGCGTTTGCTCTGCCACCTCCCAATTTCCCCGAATCTCTGCGACGCAAGAAGCTCCTCCCCGTCCGTGTCATCTGAGTGGGAACAAGGGACGCGCCCACTCGGCCGTCAAACACGGTAAGCACGCAACCGGCTCGAACCGCTCCGATGGAGCAGGGGAGATGTATGCGTCAAATGTGGGGACGACTTTCGCTGCAACAGAACGGGCGGTTGGCGTTGGCGGTTGCGGTTGCACTGGCCCTGGCAGGCTGTGGTGACAACCAGAAGTCCTTTCCGACGAGTCCGCAGACGCCGACGCCCAGCTTCCAAATCATCCCAGGGAGCGGCACATGGACCACCGCGGCGCCGATGCCCACCGCGCGGACCATGTCAGCGGCTGGCGTTATCAACGGGCTCCTGTACGTCGTTGGCGGGAGTGATGCCGCGGGCAGCTCGACAAGCAAGCGAGCCAATGAGGCCTACGACCCGGCTACGAACACCTGGGCCACCAAAGCACCAGACCCTATTGCCAATGGTGCCGGATCGGGCGTTGCCTTCGCGGGAGCAGGCGTGATCGCGGGGAAGCTGTACGTCGTGGGCGGATGCGTGTTCGCCGACTGCATTCCGGGCAACACGAATGTCCTCGAGATCTACGATCCTGTGGCGAACGCCTGGACAACCGGGGCCTCGATGCCTACCGCCCGCAACATGGTCGCAGCGGGAGTGATTGCCGGAAAGCTTTACGTGGTGGGGGGTGAGGGACAGTGTGGCCCGTGCATTCCCAACTCGGTGCTGGAAGTTTACGACCCCTCGACCAATACCTGGGCTTCCAAAGCTGCAATGCCGACAGCCAGGGCGGCGCTCACTGCGGGCGTGTTGAACGGCATCCTCTACGCGATCGGGGGAAGAACCGCGGGGGGATCTGTGGGGACGGTCGAGGCCTACGACCCAACGACCGACACGTGGACCACCATAGCCGCGTTGTCGACAC
>JBGPIW010000134.1:0-6509 GCA_041485045.1 Gemmatimonadota bacterium
GACGTTGGAGTCGATGATCGCGCTCATCGCGTGTTTGAACCCCTCATCCACGGCCAGACGCACGGTCTTGCCGTGCTGCAGCTCCTCGCGAATCCGTTCGAAGATCAGCACGTTCGCATCCACCGCGATGCCGACCGACAAGACGAGGCCGGCGAGCCCCGGCAGGGTCAGGGTGAAGCCGAACATCGACAGTCCCGCGAGCGTCATCAGCACGTACAGGCTCAGAGCCGAGACCGCCAGCACACCGGAGAGCCGGTAATAGATCACCATGATGAGGATGACGAGCACCACGCCCACCACGCCCGCCCGGATCCCGTCGTGGATCGAATCCTGCCCGAGGGTCGGGCCGATGGTACGCTCCTCGACGATCTGGAGCGGGGCCGGCAACGCGCCCGCCCGAAGCACGAGCGCGAGATCCTGCGCTTCGGTCAGGGGCTTGCTCTGCAGGTCGATCTGGCCCGTGCCGCAGATCTGGTCGTTGATGATCGGTGGCTGCCCCTGCACACGGCTGTCGAGGATGATGGCCATGTAGTCCTTCACGTGACGGCCCGTTTCCTCACAGAACTTCCGACTGCCGCGCCGGCTCAGATCGAAGATGACCACCGAGTGGTTGTTGAGCTGATCGCGCCGGGCGCTGGCTTTGGTCAGCTCCTCGCCGGTGATGATCGCCCGGTTTTCCACGGCGTAGAGGGGGCGGTACGCGCGCGCGTCACGTACGACGGTCGCGGTGCCCCAACGCAGCTCCAGGCCCCGTGGCATCGCGGCCTGCACTTCCGGCCGTGCCAACAGACTCTCGGCGCGCGACACCTGCACGTCGGGGACCAAGAATTCGCCCGGCAGTTGTCCCTGGAACAGCAGCGCCGAGAGCGCGCCTGGGGCGTTCGCATCCGGGGTGGTGTCCTTCTCCGCGCCCTTCTTGGTCGTGTCCTGGCCGAACAGCTGGCTGACGGCGCTGACCTGGGATCCCGCCGGCGCCTTCACGCCCGCCTGCCGCAACGCGCCATCGATCGCGGGCAGCGCATCCCGGAACTGATTCTTCATGTCGGTGATGCGGAATTCGAGGTACGCCGTCTGCATCACGATCTGCTTGGCGCGGGTGGGGTCCTTCTCGCCCGCCAGCTCGACCACGAGACGGCATTGGCCGACCACCTGCACCACCGGCTCGGTCGTACCGAATTCGTCCACCCGCGTGCGGACGACCCGCTCGGCGCGCCTGATCGCGTCCGCGCAGTCGGCCACCGGGCCCTTGGACTGATCAACTTCCAGTGCCAGATGGATCCCGCCCTGGAGGTCCAGGCCCAGATTGATGGGGACCCGGCGGATGGAAGTGTCCTTCATCCGCCCGGTCAGTTGATCGGGCACCCGCTGCGTGACGTGCGTCGGCACGAGCTTCCATATCGAGCCCAGCAGCAGCAGGGCGATGATGATGATGCGACCCCGAATCGTGCTCATCCCACACTCGCTCGCTTGAGACTGTCGCGCCCCGCCGCCGCGTCACGGGCCAGCTGCTCCACCAGCGCCTCGCGCGATGGAAACGCCTGCACGTCGCGCAGGCGGCGCACCCACTCCACCAACACCGTCTCGCCGTACAGCTCGCCGGCGAAATCGAACACATGCACCTCGAGTGCCCGCTCGGCAATGCCGAACGTCGGGCGAGGTCCCTGATTCATCATCCCGCCGTAGCGCACCCGCCCGCCATCCCCCATCCCCTGTCCCTCGATCGTCACCCACACCGCATACACCCCATCGGGGGGAAGGAGCTTCCGCGGGTCCGGCACGGGCAGGTTGAGCGTCGGCACGCCGATCGTCCGCCCCCGTCCCGCGCCCCGCACCACCGAGCCCAACACCGCATACGGCCGCCCGAGCCACCGCTCTGCCAGTGCCAGATCCCCGTGGGCCACGGCGCTGCGGATCAGCGTCGAGGAGATCGGCTGGCCGTCATCCCGTACCGCGTCCACCACGTCCACGGCGAATCCGTCCGCTGCCCCGATGCCGCGCACCGCTGCCACGTCACCCGAGCGGCCACGGCCGAATCCGTGGTCGTAGCCCAGCACCAGCTCGTCCATGCCGAGCCGCGTTCGCAGCACGTCGCGCACGAACTCTTCCGGGCCGAGACGTGCCAACTCCGCCGTGAACGGCAACGTCACCACCCGGCCCACGCCTGCCGCCGCCAACAGCCGCTGCCGTTCCGCGAGTAGCGTGAGCAGGCGGGGGGCGGCTGTCGGATTCACGACTTCGAGCGGATGCGGCTCGAAGGTTACCGCCACACTCTCCGTCCCGCGCCGCCGGGCGCGCTGCACGATCTCGGCGAGCACGGCTTGGTGACCGCGGTGCACGCCGTCGAATGTCCCAACCGTGAGGACCGCGCCCGCCGTCACTCCGACACCACGACCCTCGGCTTGAGCACTCCACCTTCCACATCGGCGACGGCCACGAGTCCCCCGTCGTGCAGCAGCGCAACCCGGCCATCGCCGTCGGCGGCCTCGGCGGCGATCGCGCGCCCGTGGATCACCGCGTCGCGCTCCGCCGCGACCAGCTCCCGCCGCGGCAGCATCTGCACGAGCAGCGACGCGGGCCGCAGATCCGCCGCACTGGCGCGCTCCGGCGATTGCGCATCCTCCAGACGGAACGGGCCCACGACCGTACGCGTCAGCGCCACCAGATGCCCGCCGCAGCCGAGCGTCTCGCCCACATCCCGGGCCAGGCTGCGCAGGTACGTGCCGCTGCTGACCGTGGCGCGGAAGCGGAGATCGGGAGGCGTCCACGCCTCCAGCTCCAGCTCCGTGATCTCCACCTGCCGGAGTGCCAGCTCGACCGTTTCCCCTCGGCGCGCCTTCCGGTATGCGCGCTCCCCCGCCACCTTGACCGCCGAATGTGCCGGCGGACGCTGCCACGTGGTGCCGCGGTGGCGGGCCAGCGCCGCCTCGACCGCCGAGCGGTCGAGCCCACTCCACCCGTCGCGGGTGGCCAGCGGCGACCCGGTTGCGTCGTCGGTCGACGTCGTCACCCCGAACCGCATGGTCCCCCGATACTCCTTGCGCCACCCCGTGGCGAACGGCGCGAGTCGCGTCGCCCGGCCCACGACCAGCACGAGCAACCCGTCGGCGAACGGATCGAGCGTGCCCAGGTGCCCGACCCGGCGTACGCCGAGGGCGCGCCGCACGACGTCCACCACATCGTGCGAGGTCGGTCCGGCGGACTTCGCGACGAGCAGCACGCCGTCGATCAGTCGTCCGACTCCTTCAGCTCCTTCAGCACCCGATCGATGCGCTGTGCGTGCTCCAGGCCACGATCGAGCCGGAAGTGCAGCTCCGGACTGGTCCGCAGACGCAGGTCCCGCGACACGGCCACCCGCAGGAACCGGGCGGCGCTCGCGAGTCCCTCGAGGCTCCGCGCTTTTTCCTCGTCCGCGCCCATCACGCTCACGCTCACCGTGGCGTGCGACAGGTCCGCCGACACCTCCACGCCGGTGACGGTCACGAACCCGATGCGCGGGTCGCGCACGTCGCTGGTGAGAAACCCGGCCACCACGTGGCGGATCAGCTCGCCCAGGCGCTCGGGCCGATGACTCGGGGTGCGCATCTCAGAGGTAGCTGAGACTGGAGTCCATGATGCGCGCTCCGTCGGCGCCCTCGACCAGCCGGTCCGCCTCGCGGAGCACCTGCTCGGCGTGCTGCCGGTCGGTGGTCACCACGACGGCCGACAGCTCGGCCCGTTGCCACAGGTCATGATGGTCCGTCTCCGCCGCGGACACGTTGAAGCGCTGGTGCAAACGATCCTTCAGGCTCTTCACGATCTGGCGCTTCTCCTTGAGCGAGTGGCAGGCCGCCAGGTGGAGCTCCCAGGTGATGAGGCCGACGATCACGGCTCACGCCCCCCGGGCCGCTCCCCCCGCCCCGGCTCCGGTGTCGAGCGACCGCGCGATCTCCTCGATCCGATACGATTCGATCAGGTCGCCGACCTTGATGTCGTTGAAATTCTCGACGCCGATGCCGCACTCGAAGCCCTCCCGGACTTCGCGGACGTCGTCCTTGAACCGCTTCAGCGAAGCCAGCGTACCGTCGTACACCTCGACCCCGCTCCGGACCACACGGACGCGCCCGGTGCGCGGAATGATGCCGCTGCGCACGAAGCTGCCGGCGATGGTGCCGACCTTGGCCACCTTGAACAGCTGACGGACCTCGGCCTCGCCCAGGATGACTTCCTTCTTCTCCGGGGTGAGCAGGCCCTCCATCGCGGCCCGCACCTCGTCCACGGCTTCGTAGATGATGCGGTAGGTGCGGATCTCCACCCGCTCCCGCTCGGCCGACGCGCGCGCATTGGAATCGGGCCGCACGTGGAAGCCGATGATGATGGCGCCGGACGCCTTGGCGAGCAGCACATCGGAGTCGGTGATGGAGCCGACGCCCCGGTGCACGACCTCCACCTTCACTTCCGCCGTGGAGAGCTGTCCGAGCGCGTCAGCCAGCGCCTCGGCCGGGCCACCCTGGTCCGCCTTGATGATGACGCGCAGGGCGGCGGCTCCCCCGGCCGCGCGCTCGGACATGAAGTCCTCGAGCGTCTTCACGCGGCTGGTGCGCCGGTGCTGCGCCTCCCGCTCGAGCCGCTGGCGCTTCTGCGCGATATCGCGCGCCACGCTCGCATCCTTCACCGCCTGGAAGCTGTCCCCGGCCTCCGGCACCCCTTCGAACCCGAGAATCTGCACGGGAATGGACGGCCCGGCGACGGGAACGGTCTGGCCGCGCTCGTCGAACATCGCGCGCACACGACCGGAGAACTGGCCGCAGATGAAATCATCGCCGACCTTGAGCGTGCCGGTCCGCACCAGAATTGTGGCGACCGGACCTTTCCCCGGATCGAGCGTAGCTTCGAGCACGGTCCCCTCGGCCAGGCGGTCGGGGTTGGCCTTCAGGTCGAGCAGCTCGGCCTGTAACAGGATCTGGTCGAGCACTGTGTCGACGGCCGTGCCCTTCTTCGCCGAAATGGGCGTGGCGAGCGTCGTGCCACCGAACTCCTCGAGCACTACGCCGTGGGCCAGCAGATCCTGTTTCACCTTCTGCACGTTGGCGCTGGGCAGGTCGATCTTGTTGATGGCCACGACGAGCGGCACCCCGGCGTTCTTGGCGTGCGAGATCGCCTCGATCGTCTGCGGCATGATCGCGTCGTCGGCGGCGACGACCAGGACCACCAGATCGGTGACCTGCGCGCCGCGGGCGCGCATCGCCGTGAAGGCTTCGTGGCCGGGGGTGTCGAGGAACGTGATCGACCGGCCGTCCTTGAGCGTGACGTGATACGCCCCGATGTGCTGCGTGATGCCGCCCGCTTCGCCCGCCACGACGTTGGTCTTGCGGATGTAATCGAGCAGCGACGTCTTGCCGTGGTCCACGTGCCCCATCACCGTCACGACCGGCGGGCGCGCGCGGAGCGTGTCGGCCTGGTCGACCGGCTGCTCGGGCGCCGCGATCGCGTACTCCGCTTCCTTCATCGCCTGGAACCCGAACGCCGACGCGATCAGCTCGATCAGGTCGAAGTCGAGGCGCTGATTGATGGTCACCATCTGCCCCAGCTCTTTGAAGGCAAAGGTGACGATCTGGGTGGGGGGCACCTTGAGGACGTTGGCCAGCTCGGAGACGGTGATGAACTCCGTCACGCGCACCAGCGTCTTCTCGCGCTCCTTTTCGGCGGCGCGCCGCTCCTCCTGGATATCGCGGAAGCTCGGCCCTTCGTCGCGCGGTCGCGAGCCTTTGCGGGCCACGGGCCCTTTGATGGAGGCGAGCGTGCGCGAGATGTTCTGCGCGACCGCTTCCTGGTCCACCGAGGACTTGCGGCCCTTCTTGCGCTTCTTGCCGGCCTTGTCGCGGCGCCGCTCTTCGAGCGCCCCCGCGCCCGGAGCGGCAGAGGCGACGGGACGCGGCGGGACCGATCCCCCCGGCATGCCGCTGGCGACCGGTTTGGGACGCACCGGTGTGGGAATGAATGTCCGCGGCGCTCCGGGCACCGGGGTCGGCAACGGAGCGGCGGGCCCGGGAGGCGACGGGGCGATCCCCGCCTGGGCCGACGGGGGCGCGCTCGCGGCCGACGCCGATTCCACGGCCGGCTCGTGTGCAGGGAGATCGCGGAACAGCGCGGCAGCCCGCTCTTCGAGCGAGATGGCGGCTTTCTCCTCTTCCAGTACGCGGGACGCTTCGAGCGCGGCGCGGGTGCGCAACTCCTGCTCGGCCGCCACGCGGTCCGCCTCGACCTGCGCTTCGGCTTCCGCCACCGCCACTTCGGCGGCGGTCCGCCGCCGGCGCTTGGGCCGGGCCTCCTCGGCCACCGGCGCGGGCTCGACCGGCTTGGCAACGCGACGGCGCTTGGTGGCCGCCGCGGCCGGCTCCTTCTGGCGCCGTTTCTCGCGCTCCCAGCGCGCACGCATCATCGCCACCTGCTCGTCCTTGAGCGGGGTGAGATGACTGCGCACGAAGATGTCCATCTCCTTGAGCATGGACATCACGTGCTCGCTGGAGATC
>JBGPIW010000135.1:0-6506 GCA_041485045.1 Gemmatimonadota bacterium
CCGGGGGGGAGACCAGCCAGATCCAGCATCTCTTGCTGGAGACCTCCGCCGACAGGCAGCGTCACGGATCGGGCCGGGACCGCGACCACCTGTCCACCATCGGGGCGCCGTACCCGCACGACCAGGGAAACCGTCTCCGCCTTCGCGGCATAGAACTCGAGGTAGTAGCCGAGCTGCGCCTGCCTTGGCGTTAATACCGTCGCTCCGGACGCCTGCAGGAGCGTCGATCCTTTGCGGATCTCCCCCCCCCGGGGAACGGTATCGGCGCCTGCCGCCGCCCGCATGCCGGTGATGAGCAGAAGATCCGAGGCGACCGGACCGGCCGTGAACGCGCTGATCGCCGTGGTGTTGCGCACGGCCCGACCGGTCGCGGAGTCCGTGACCACGACTTCCAGGCCATACCGGCCGGGCGCCGCGGCGAAGGACACATGCTCGACCGTCGAGCCCCCCGCGACGGACAGCAGGCGTCGCGGCACCTGCTGCGTCCACGACTGGTCCAACAGCTGCAGGCCGCTGCTGTCGCGCACCGTGAAGGCCACGCGATATGCCGCCCCGCTGGTTTCGCCACCGGGGAGCGGGTCGAGCGCGACGAAGGGAACTCGGGCGAAAATCTCGAACAGGGTCTTGCCCGCGCCCGCCCGGTAAAACCGGGAGACGCTCACCCCCAGCGTCGCCGCCGAATCTCTAGACGACTGGGCGGCGGCACCGGGGGGGCACAGCCCCCCCAGCGCCGTCACCACGATTGACCAGCGCCACCACATCGGTCCTACAGACTCCGCGCTACCAGCCCACCGTGAAGCTGAGGAAGTTCGTCCCCCCCAGTGCACCCATGTTGCGGTACCCGTAGTCGAACCCGAGGTGCGCATGCCCCCGCGCGTAGCTCAGGCCGCCGCCGACCGCCAACCCGTCCGATGTGAACGTCCCGCTCTTTTCGGCCGTCGGGACGCCGTTGAAATTGATGTCGTTGACCTGGTTGTCGGGGCTCATGGTATAGCTGCCCCGCAACGCCAGGGAGAAGCCAGAGTTGCCGACGTTGGAGAGGGCGTACTCGAGCCCGCCGCCGGCCGCCGGCTTGTTGTTGTTGGGCTGGTCGAACTGGCCCAATACCGTCACCCGGTTCATCCCCTGGGAGAACACGTCCACCGCCAGGCCGACGCGAAACAGCACCGGCAGCGTCCAGCCGCTGGTGCGCAGCCGTGCCGGCTGTGGCTCCTGCGGCACGGTGATCACCCCGAGGGGTGGCGTCCGTTGCGTCCCGGCATCCAGGTCCGCGCCGTCATGCCGCAAATTGGACCCGAGGTTCTGAATCACGAACGACGCGCGGATCGGCCTCGATCCCGCCATCGCGTGGAAACTGGTCCCGAAGTCCAGGGCGAACGCCGTGGCACGAGCCGAGCCCAGACGATCATTGATCAGCTTCACCGAGATTCCCGCGGAAAACCGGTCGGAGAAGTTCTGGGCACCGGTCACCTGGATGAAGGTTTCGCGCACGGAATACGAGCGGCCGTCGCCTTCCGGGGCCTCGAGGGTGTAGATCGGCTGATTGCTGAAGCCGAACGAGCCGAGGCTGAAGCCGACGACGCGCGCGCCGCCCGCGAGCGGCAGGGCGATGCCGCCCCACACGTAATTGGTCGAGTCCACATAGTTGAACGTCGACAGCATGCCTTCCGGGCGGGTCATCTGCGCCAGCCCGGCGGGGTTGTAGTACATCGACGACACGTCGGTCGCGAGCGCCGCATACGCGCCCCCCAGGGCCAGCCCCCGGGCGCTGGCGCCGAGCAGCAGGAATTCACCCGAGGCGCCGCCGTAAGCGGTGTTGCTCTGGGTGCCTTGATCCTGCGCGGCGGCTGGCACAACGGTCGCAGCCGCCAGCAGCGCGCTCGCGCAGAGCGTCGAGAGCAGAAACTTCTTCATAGTGGCGTTCTCCTCAGGGCGCGAAGTTGACGATCGTGAACCGGCCGAGCTTCTTGTGGCCAGCAGGCGTTTCGACTTGATAGAAATACACGCCGGACGCCACGAACTGGTTATTCCGGTTCCGCAGATTCCACGTCTCTTCGCCCCCAAGACCGGGGTCGTTGTGGGTGATGACGTTCACCAGTACGCCGCTGAGCGAATAGATCCGAATGATCGCCGTCGGCGGCAGGTTCACGAACTTCAAGATCTTCTGGTTCGCCGTGATCTCGAGTGCGTCGGTCACGTAGTAGGGATCGGGCACGGAGTGGACGTGAGCCAACACGCTGTCCGACTCCGCCGCGGCCACCGTGGCCGAAGTTACGTTGAACACGACGCGCAGTCCCGGAATTGCGGGTGAGCCGGGCGGAGGTGCGGATGTCGCGCTCGTCCCCGTGATCGTGTAACCACTCGGGTCAAGGCCGTCAGCGCCCGTCGTGGCGCGCACGAAGCCTGAGTAGCTCCGCAAGGTCCACTTCGTTCCGGCAGCCGGCGCAGTTCCACCGGTCAGCTGGAAAATGAAACGCTGGCCGTTGATGTAGATCCCGAATCCGGTCCCGGTCGTCGCAAAGTTCGCCGGGTCGCTGGTCTCGGTCGTAAACGGCGCCGGGAAGGTTCCGCCGTTGGTCGACACGGCGGTGATGACCGGATTCGCCGACAGCTGCCCCAGCGCACTGCCGGTTGGCGTGATGCAGAAGCCGATGTTCGCCTCCTGCTGGGCGATGCCATCCAGCTCGTCGAAGTCCTGCCAGTCGATCTTCCCGTTGCCGTTGACGTCGCCGATGAAGCCGTAACTGGCCTGCGGCGTCGCGGCGAACGGCACGTTCACGTGGTCCGTGACGTCGCGCACGCTGGTGACCGTGCCCCCGGCACCCCAGGTCAGCTCGATATCGGCCTGACGGCCCAATGCGCCGACCACGTACGGGAAGCACTGCATGTTGGTGCGGATCGTGTTCGCGGGGGGCCCGTTGACGAACGGAGCCCAGAAGTTGTCGTCGGTCTGCACCCCGGGCAGATCGGGACGCAAATCGACGTGGCTGAGCGGGGCGAAGATCGTATCCACGCCAGCCACGTGGCCGACGCGCCGGCCGGTGGCGGGATCGTCCAGCGTTTCATCCGCCCCGTCGAACCAGCGCGAGCCGCCCGGCGATACCTGCGCCGTGAGGCGGCGTCCCCCCTGGTTCTCGTGCGCCGAGTATAGGATGTATTGGGTGAGTGTGGCCTGGACCGACGCGTTGAACTGCGCAAACCCGGGCGGGACGCCCAGATTCGTGCTTGAGGCGGCATCCGCCGCCACGGGGAACGCCCCGAGGGCTGCGTCGCTCGATGACGGCTCATTGAACGGAGCCCCCGTGAAGATCGGCCAGAACACGTTGCTCTGGAACGACGTCTTCGTCGTGCCGCGGGTGAAGCTCACAAAGAAGGTATAGCAGATGTCCTGCAAATTGATGAGTGCGCCGCCGTCGCAGGCGACGTCGCTGTTCGGCTTCACCGAGTCGATCTGGAAGGTGAGATCCAGCGCCGGCAAGAGCTGGGGCACGAGCGGCGCAAACGCCGCCGCCAGGGCGCCCGCCCCGCTCGGGGGCGGCGGCCCGGTGAACCGGCCGGTTGCGGCGTCGATCGGGTACGCGGGCGACGGATCGAGCTCCGTGTCGTCGTCGCCGAATACGCCGAAGGTCAGCTCCGCCGTCGTCAGGTTGGGCACCGACCCGCGTGGGGTTACGCGCTTCGTGATGCGCGGCGACTCGAGCGACGTGGGCCCCGACTTGAAGCTGTTCACGTCGAACGCCGTCACCGTATAAAAGTACGAGAACGAATTCCGCACGCTCCGGTCCACGAACGCGAACGGCACGCCCGTGTTCGCGAGTGCAGCGAACTTCCCACTCGCCGCACCGGTCACCGCCGTGTCGGCGGAAAGCACCAGCACGTCTCCCGTCGCCAGCAGCACCCGCCCGCCGGGCGGGACCTGAATCAGATCCCCAGCGAGATCGACCTCGTTCCCCGTGACGAACGGGGGCACGCTGTCGAATACCACCGGGCAGGATGTCGTCACCCCGAGCTCCGGGGCGCATTGACTGCCGTAGGGGAGGGCGGCCGTATAGTCGATGAAGCTCGTGCCGGAGTAATCGAACTGGGCGATGAGGTCCAGGTCGCTGGACGTCCGGCCACGGTAGATGCGGTATCCCTCGACGTCGAACTGCCGGAAGTTCGGATCGTACAGCGCGCTCGCAGCATCCGACGACACGGCGAAGTACGGATCGCCGCTGGTTTCGCTCGAGCTTTTCTGCCAGACGACGGTCACCTGGCCGTCGCCCGGCACGAGATAAAACTCGGGCGCGACAGGCGAGTTGGGCAGCAGGAAGCCGTGGTCGAACACGTCCTGCGCCACGAGTCCCTTATTGAGCAGCGATCGGGGGACCGTGGTGACCTCGTTCTGCTCGAAGCTCGAGTTGCCGTTCTTGTCTGTCGCACTGACCCAGCCGGCCATCCGGTCGATGGTGCGGACGTGGACGGTGTCGCTCGGGTTGGCAGACACGGCGGCAAAGATCGAGTCACCCGTAAACGGGATGTGCGGCTGCACGTCGGTCAAGGCGCCCGGCGTAACGCCCGGCACGGCGACCGGCGCCGCGTTGATGTAGGCCACCACGATGCTCGCCGCCTGGCCCGGAGCCAGAGTGAAGGGGCCCGAGGCTTCGAAGAACCGCGCGTCACCCTGCCCCTGGCCGAGGAAGCACAAGCGCCGCAGCCGGGCCAAGACCGGATCGGTGAACGTGCACGGGTTGTCGTTGGGCCCGACGAAGCCGCTGAGATACCGCAACAGCTGTTTGACGCCTACGGGATCGCGCAGCGCGGTGGCCGCGTTGAGCGTCTGCGAGAACATCGTCAGCCCGACTTCGACGCCGGGGGAGGATTCGGGCGATTTCAGGTACTTCACGCCGATGAACCCGGGGGCCCCGAAGAACGGCGCCCCGAACACGCTGGGCGGGAACGTCCAACCCACCTCGGGCAGGAACGTCCCCGTGTACTCGCCGCCGATGTTGAACGGCAGCCACGCCGTCGTGTAGTTCTGGCTGAACACGGCGACGTCGGCGTCCATCGTAAACGCCGCGTAAATGCTGTCGAGCGAATAGCCGCCGTCGGGAACATCGATCTTGTACTTGTTTTCGTTCAGGGTCTGGAACTGGTCGCCATAGTCGGCGATTTCAGCCTGAACCGCGGGCGGGATCGTCGGGTTGTTGTACACACCGGACGAAGCACGCGCCGTGATGTTATAGAACGTGAACACGAAATAGATGATGTCCTCATTGCCGCTCGGGAAGTTCCAGGCGAGCGCGCGTTGATCGACGAGCAGCCCGGCGGGGTGCGGCCGGCCGGTCGAAAACGCCGGATCACCCTCCCAGTATCGCGCCCAGGCGTCGCCCTGGGAAATCGTCTTGGCGCCTTCCAGCAACGGGTTATAGATCGCGTCGCTGGCGTTCCGGATCACGGCGCCGTTCGGCCAGGCGTTGTTGTCCGCCGGGTTCAGCGAGTTGTACCACCCGCCGGTGCCCGGTGCGGGGGTCCCGGAGAACTGGTCGGCGCGCGCATCCATGAAAAACGCGCCGACCGTGTCGCCCGCCCAGGAGAACCCCGCGGTGCGGCTCACGTGCCCGGCGATCTGCAGTCCGGAGTTGAAGATGTACTGATCGGGGGTGCCCTTCGGCCAGAAGCCGCCGCCACCCACCGGTGAGCCGGCGAACGCGACGCACGTCTGCCCGTCCGCCTGCAGGCCGCACTGCTGCTTGTTCACTTCGAAGAGCAGTCCGTTGGCGGCAAACAGGTTGAGTTGACTGCGCCGGATCGGGCGCCCCGGAAGGGGCTTGGCAGCCGACTCCAGTGCCGTGACGCCCATCAGCAGCATCACCGCCGCGGCGGCCCGCACCAGCTTCTTACAGAACACTGAACGCATCATCGTTCCTCCACAGGTGAAACGGAGAGGCGGCGCCGCCCGGGAGCGGCACCGCCACGCGCCGATCTTAGAAGTTCGTCTCGAAGCCGAGGCGGATGCTGCGGCCCTGGCTGTTGAACCGATACGCGCCGTAGAACGACTCGTAGAACGTGTCCAGCGCGCGCGTCTGCTCCGCCAGCGTGTACTCGCCGTTGCCGTCCCCGAACCGGGCTTCCACCCGGCGCAGCGACTCGCAGTTCACCGGCTTGCCCCACCCCTGGCAGCTCACGTTCAGATCGATCGTCGTCCCGTCGGCTTCCAACGCCGCGGCCTGCCCCGCTTCGTCCAGCAGGCCCTGGAACTCCGACGACAGCGTCTTCGTCTTGTGCACGCTGTTCACGACGTCGCCGCTCTCGGCGAACAGATCGATGATATTGGTCCAGTTGAACAGGTTGCGCACGTCGGCGAACGCCGTCACGTCCAGCCGCCCCACGCGCAGCCCCTTGTTCAGCCGCAGGTCCACGTACTTCGTCCACGGCAGCACCGAGGCGTTCAACGGCTCCGCCGCCCGCCCGGCCAGCCCGAAGTTCAGATGGTCCGCCCCCTGCCCGTCCCCGTTGTTCACCAG
>JBGPIW010000136.1:0-6476 GCA_041485045.1 Gemmatimonadota bacterium
ACCGCGTTTCCTCCCAGCCCCAGAGCGGCGCCGATCGCGGCGGCGATGACGACCGTGTCGTCATCGACGCCCAGCACCGCGTTCACCTGTCGGCGGGCGGCGAAGGTCCGGGTCTGCTCGGCAGCATGGTCGGGGTGTGCGAAGTCCAGCGTGAGCAGCGCGTCGGGACGCGCTCCTTCGAAGGTGCTCGATTGCTCAGAGGCGACTGTGAGATCGACCCCCAGCCGGCGCGCCGCCTCCACGAACGCGGTGGTCCGGTACGTGGCGGTCGGGAGCAGCAGGAGAAGGCGGGGCAGGCTACTTCTTGGCGGAGGCGAAGTAGGGGTTATCGCCGGAGGCGTGGTCGGTGATGTCCACGATGCCCTTCACCTCCGGGATGTGCTCTGTGAGCACTCCTTCGATGCCTTGGCGCAGCGTGACGCTCGCCATGCCGCACCCCTGGCAGCCACCGCCCATGCGCAGCAGGACGATGGCGTCCTGCACGTCGATCAGCTCGACGCGCCCACCGTGCCGGGCGACCATCGGGTTGACCTGCTGCTCGAACAGATCGTTCACGCGCTCGTAGAGCTCATCGTCGGTTTGGCGGGCGGCTCCGGTGGCAGGTCCCTTGTCGACCACGGCAGCGGTCCCGCCGGCGAGGGCCTGCCGGATCGCAGCGCCGACCGACTTGCCGACGACCTGCCAGGGTTCCGCCGTGTCTTTCACGACGGTGACGAGACTCGCCGACACGATGATTTCGCTCACGCCAGGAATCGCGTAGAGCGCTTCGGCGAGGGGGGAGCCCTGCGCCTCGGCGCGGGACGTGAAGCGTCGCACACCTTGATAGACCGGTCGGTCCACCAGGAACTTGCAACGCTGCTCATCGACCGGCTCGGCGGTGATGCGGACTTCGGGTGAGGCCATGTCTCAAGTATAACGAAACGCTTACCCGTCTCGCATCTGCTTCGCCGCCGCGACCATATTGCGCAACGACGGCAGGGTTTCCTCCCAGCCGCGCGTCTTGAGACCGCAGTCGGGGTTCACCCAGATCTGGTGCTCGTCGAGCGCCTTCCGCAGCGCCTGCAACGCGGTGACGATCTCCCCGACCCCCGGGACGCGTGGCGAGTGGATATCGTAGACTCCGGGCCCGATTTCGTTGGGATAGTGATACTGTCCGAACGCCCGCAAGAGCTCCGATCCCGAGCGCGCGTTTTCAATGGAAATGACGTCCGCGTCCATCCGGGCGATGACCTGAAGGACGTCGTTGAACTCGCTGTAGCACATATGCGTGTGGATCTGAGTCGCGTCTCCCACGCCGCTCGTCGCCAACCGGAATGCGCTCACCGCCCAGTCCTGGTAGGCCGCCCAATCGGCGCGCCGCAGCGGCATCCCCTCCCGCAGCGCCGGCTCGTCGATCTGGATGATGCGGATCCCGGCGGCCTCGAGGTCCTTCACTTCCTCGCGGATCGCGAGGGCGAGCTGCCGCGCGGTCTCGCTCCGAGGCTGATCGTCGCGCACGAACGACCATTGCAGGATCGTCACCGGCCCTGTGAGCATCCCTTTCACGGGTCGCTTGGTTCGCGATTGGGCGAACGCCGACCAGCGCACCGTCATCGGCCCCGGCCGGGCTACGTCGCCGTAGATGATCGGCGGCTTGACATACCGAGTGCCGTAGGACTGCACCCACCCGTGGTCGGTGAACGCGAATCCGGCCAACTGCTCGCCGAAATACTCGACCATGTCGTTACGCTCGAACTCACCGTGCACCAGGACGTCGAGGCCGATCTCCTCTTGCAGAGCGAGCGTCTTGGTGATCTGCTCCTCGATGAAGCGCTCGTAGTCGGCCTGCGAGAGCTGGCCGTCCGTGAACCGGCGGCGCGCGGCCCGCACCTCCGCGGTCTGCGGAAAGGAGCCGATCGTGGTCGTGGGGTAGCGCGGCAGCTCCAACTGCCGGCGGCGCCGCTCCGCGTAGGCCGTCGGTCGTCGCAAATCACCGTCTTGCACCGCCGCCACGCGCTGGCGCACCACGGCGTTCAGGGTGAGGGGGGACGCCTGTCGGGCGGCAATCGCGCTCCGGCTCTCAACGAGCCGCACCGCTACAGTCTCGCGCCCCTCACGCACCGCGCGCGTGAGCGTGGCCACTTCTTGGAGCTTCTGCGTGGCGAACGCGAGCCAAGGCTTGAGCTCCGGATCGAGTCCGGTTTCGAGGTCGAGGTCGATCGGCACATGCAGCAACGAGCACGACGGAGCGACCCACAGGAAGTCGGCGCCTACGCGCCGCGACGCCCGCTCCAGCAGGGACACCGCCGCATCGAGATCGGTGCGCCACACGTTGCGGCCGTCCACGACCCCCGCGGACAGGACCCGCCCCGCCGGCCACCGCTCGAGCAGGGCCTCGAGCTGTCCGGGAGCGCGCACGAGGTCCACATGCAGTCCGTGGGTCGGTAGTGCGAGCGCGGTGGCGGCATTCTCGGCCAACCCCGCGAAGTAGGTGGCGAGCATGATCTTGGCCGTGCCGGAGCGCTCGGCCAGAAACCCGTACGCAGCGCGATACCGCTCGAGCTGTGCCGGCGTGCGATCGAGCGCGAGACACGGCTCATCCACTTGCACCCACTCAGCACCGGCCGCCGCCAGCTGCTGCAACACCTCCCCGTACACCGGCAGCAGCCGGTCGAGCAAGTCGAGGCGGTCGAACCCGGGGCCCTTCTCCTTTGCGAGCAGCAGGAAGGTCAGCGGACCGATGAGCACCGGCGTAGTCCGAACCCCGAGCGCCAGCGCTTCGGAGAACTCGACCACCGGCTTTGCGGAGGCGAGCCGGAATGACTGATCGCGCGCGAGCTCGGGGACGATGTAGTGATAGTTCGTGTCGAACCACTTCGTCATCTCCATCGCGGTGACGTCCCGGCTCCCTTTCTGAGCCCCCCGCGCCATCGCGAAGTACGTGTCGAGATCGACCTCCTTCCCCTTCCACTCGTAGCGCGGCGGTACCGCGCCGACCAGGGCGCAGGTGTCGAGCATCCGATCGTAGAAGGAAAAATCGTTGGACGGAGGGAGATCGATCCCCGCGTCGCGCTGCAACCGCCAATGGCGGGCGCGCAGCTCCGCGCCAGTGCGGAGCAGGTCCGCGCGCGGCACCTTGCCGCTCCAATAGCCTTCGGTGGCGCGTTTCAGCTCGCGCGCGGCGCCGAGCGGTGGGAAGCCGAGGGTGTGTGAGATTGTCATGGGGCGAGGAATTTAGCGTCGAAAGACCGCGCCGGGCACCGGTCGGCCCCTGCCCCATGGAGACGGCGCCTCTTGGGGCCTTCTGGTCCCCCCCCTGGAACGAGAACGGGCGGACGATGCAACCGTCCGCCCGCGATGTCGTCGGGTCTCCCGAGTCCCGGTAGCCCACCTCAGGGAATCGTGAAATCGACTCCGCTTGCGGCCAGGCCGGGTGTGATAATGACGGTCTGATTCGGCGCTTTGTGGCCGTTGACGGTAGAGCTGTCCGCAACCGTGTAGGTCGCGGGCGGGAGGAACATCAGGGAATAGGCTCCGGTGGTCGGATCCGCGAGCGCGCTCGCGACGGTATCGGTGCCGCTGATCGCAAACAGCGCCCCGAGCGACGCCGCCGGGCTCGAGGTGCCGGAAATCGAGCCAGCCTGGTCCGCCACCACTCCATGCAATACTGGCTTGAACAGGACGCCATTCGGAGCCGATTCCGGACCCAGGAACACGAAGCTGCGCGTGACGTCGAAGTCCACGACCAGGGCGGTTTGCCCCGGCGCGATGTGCACCGGTCCGCCGAACTCGACCTTGATGCCTGTTTGTGGACCGCTCGGCACCTTCATTTCACGGCTATCGGTGCCGTCGCTGAACAGGACGCCGTTCGCCAGGGTGACACGGGCCGAATCGACGATCATCCGCAGTTGGGCGTAGTCGCCGGCCGGAATGGTGTTGTCCCCGAGCAGCGCGGTTACGCCACCCTGGAAGTCGAGCAGATCGTATTCGGTCGAGGGACCGGTCGTGATGGTGAATCGGGATGTGCCGTCGTTTCCGACGAGCGCTACCTCGGAGATCCACACCTGCGCGTTGGCCAGGGTGGGCGCGGGGGCGTCCGTCAGCCGCACGAACACGTGGCTCATCTGAGGACCAGCGCCACCATCGCATGCGGCAAGCCCCACCGCTACACTCAGCGCCCTGTATTTTGACATTCGCATGATTACCTTAGCTCCGCGTAATGGGTTTGAGATTCTCTAACCCTAAAGAGCCCTGACCTGGTCGCGGAGTAACGCGCTGCGGGATGGCGGTGGCCTCAGGGCTTGTGCGGGTTGTCCCTTCCTTTTCCCTGCCCATGGGGCTGCGGGGCTTGGTGCGCGGCGGCTCGCTCGAGTCCCGCCGCGGCCGCCGCCGGCAACGCCCCCCGGGCCATTGCCGCCTGGACCTGCCCGGGCAGGCTCACGAGATCGCCCACCGGTTGACCGGATCGAATCGACGCCCGCACCAGCCCGACCGTCTCCGCCCGAGGGACTCCGAGAGCGGCGAGCGCTCCCGCGACCTGCAGCGCCACAGCGGTCGGATGCGTGGGGTCTGCGGATCGAGCGATTGCGCCGACGTCCGCGGGTGTGAGACCGGCCGCCAGGGCGAATGCCCCCGCCTCAATGGCATCGGCGCCGGGAGCGAGACTGCCCGCTACGCGCTGCGCGGACGCCGACGCGTCGAGCTGCTCCAACACCGTCCGCACCGCAGTCAGGATGCGGTCCGTCGGTACGCCCTTCACCGCTCCCTCGAGGGCTTTGTCGACCAGCGGCGCACCGGGCAACCCGCGAGTCCGCGCCGAGTCCACCAGGGCGGACACCGCGGTGGCGACGGCCGGAGGGACGCGACCGGCGAGACGCGCCGACACGCCTACCTGGGCCGCGAGCCCAGGCCCGCACAGCAGCACCAGCGCCACGAAGGCGGACGAGCGCCTCATAAAACCCGTCCTTGAGCGGCGCTGACGCTGACCACGCTGTTCCGGCGACCGAACCCGTCGTCGACCGCCGGGGCGGCCGGGTCGGGAACCCAGCGACGTCCATCCACGATGAACGAGTACTGGTGCTGACCGACGGGTAGCGCGACCGTCACCGTCCAGGTCCCCTCCGCCCCCGCCCGTACGAGCGGCGCGGCGGCCGGATCCCAGCTGTTGAAGGTTCCGGCCAGGGCGACCTGCCGGGCGTTCGGAGCGACCAGGATAAAGCGCACGTACACGCTCTCCGGACCGGCGGCCGCCGCAAGGGGGGAGGCCGCCCCCGAACTGCCGACGGACGCCGGCCGGAGAAGCACAAGAGCGAGGACCACGGCCGCCGCCGCCGCCAACAGGGCCCATGGGGGTACGCTGGGCGCGGTGAACCAGTGCCAGGCGCGGTACCGCGGTGAAGCGGCGCGCCGACGGACCGCGGCCATCACGCGCGCCTCGACCTGCGACGACAGCGATACCGGCCGGCGCGCCGCCACGACCTCGGCCAGCAACGAGGGCGGCAAGTCGCTCGCCTCGCGCTCGCCCAGCGTCTGCCTCTCCCGCGGATCGAATTCCTGGCTCATCGCGTCTCTCCAAGCAGCTCCCGCAGCCGATCGTAGGCCCGGTGCATGCGCATCTTCAAGGCCGGCACGCCCGTGCTCACGCGCGCCGCGATCTCATCGTACGACAATTCCTCTACGTGCTTCAGCAGGAACACTTCCCGCTGCTCCGGTGTGAGCTGGAGCAACGCCTGCTCGAGTGAACGCACCTGCTCCGCCCGCTCGAGCGCCGCGTGCGACACCTCTGGCGCCGTCAACTCACGTGCCTGATCCAGCCCGTCCGAACGTCGATCCCGCCGCCGTTCGGCGAAGCAGCGGTTCCTCAGAATGAGGAAAAACCAACCCGCGAAATTCTCCGGCTCCCGGCACTGCGCCAGCCTGTCGTAGGCCCGAATCAACGCGTCCTGCACGGCGTCCTCGGCCGCATCGACCGAGCCCAGCATCCGGCTGGCGTATCGCGCGTACCGATCCTTATAGCGGCGTACGAGGATGGCATATTGCTCGATGTCCCCCGTCAGCACCGCTCGAACGACGGTCCCGTCGGACGGCTCCACCGTTCGCTCCACCCGGTCCCCTTGGATCATGCCCGCACCCCGCGGGATGCTAGGAGGCCGGGGAGCCCCCGGCAACCGTCCTGAAGATGCCCCGCGGGGGCCCCTGGTAACGCCCTGCCGATCCAAGCCTTGGCGGGGCGCGTTACCAGCGTACCTGCCGGACCCTCTTTAGTGTATGCGGGCAACATCCGTCACCGAGACGAGGAGGCCGTGAGTGCTGGACACCACTACCAACCGCCGCTTGAATCCTGATCGCGACCTCGTCGCGCGGATGGCGACCAAGGACGGAGCGGCGCTGGACGAGCTGCTGGCACGCCACGAACGTACCGCCTACGCCGTCGCGATCGGAATCCTCTCCGACCCGGCCGAGGCTGAACGGGCGGTATCCCAGGCCTTCCATGAGGC
>JBGPIW010000137.1:0-6461 GCA_041485045.1 Gemmatimonadota bacterium
CGGATAGACCGTCACTTCGGTCCGCACCGGGATCTGTGGTGCCAGGGCGAGGAACGCCTCGCCGTCCTTCCGGGTGAGATTGGCCACCGAGCGCACGACCCGCTCGCCCCACAGGATCTCGTAGGGGAACGCCGGGATGTCACTCATGTGGATGCCGGCGCAGACGACCGTGCCGCCCTTTGTCACCGTCCGCAGCGCCGCGGGGACGAGGGCGCCCACGGGAGCGAAGATGATCGCCGCATCGAGCGGCTCGGGGGGTGCATCGTCCGAGGCGCCGCTCCACTCGGCACCGAGGGTGCGCGCGAACGTCTGCGCGGCTGTGTCGCCGGCGCGCGTGAACGCGAACACCCGCCGTCCCTCGTGGCGCGCGACCTGTGTCACGATGTGCGCCGCCGCCCCGAACCCGTAGATCCCGAGCCGCTCCGGGTTGCCCGCCGCACGCAGCGCGCGATACCCGATCAGGCCGGCGCAGAGGAGCGGCGCTGCCTCCACGTCACGGTAGCTGTCGGGAATCGGGAAACAAAATCGCTCGTCGGCCACCGTGTACTCGGCGTAGCCGCCGTCGAGCTGGTAGCCGGTGAACCGCGCTCGCTCGCACAGGTTCTCGAGGCCTCGGCGGCAGAAGGCACACTCCCCGCACGTCCAGCCGAGCCACGGCACGCCGACTCGGGCACCGACCGCGTACCGGTGGGCGTCGAGACCGCGAGCTTCCACTGTGCCGACGATCTCGTGCCCGAGGACGAGCGGGAGCTTCGGCCGGGTGAGCTCACCGTCGGCGACGTGGAGATCGGTGCGGCACACGCCGCAGGTGAGGACCTGGAGCCGGACCTGGCCCGGCCCGGGCTGCGGAGTGGGAACGGTGGCCGCGCGCAACGAGCGGCCAGGGGCGTCGAGGACCATCGCTCGCATCCCTTCAAGCTCCCTTCATCCAGCCTTCAGTCCAGCCGGGCGACGTTGCAGGAGGCATCGACCCGTCCGCCACAACAGGGGGGATCCATGAAAGTCGCCGACATCATGCAGACGACCCTCGAGACCATCGGGACCGACGACAGTGTGGCGGAGGCGGTCACCACGATCGCCGAGCAGCACGTCTCGGGCCTGCCGGTGGTCAATGACCGCGGTCGATTGGTCGGCGTGATCTCATCGACGGACGTGTTGCAGCTCCTGTCCGAAGTCACGGACCCCGAGCGCCGCGGCGACATTCTGGAAGCGACGCTGGTGCGGGAGATCATGACGGCCAAGCCGGTCACGGTGGAGCCCGACGCGGACGTGCACGAGGCGGCGCGGCAGATGCTGTACGGCGAGATCCACCGCCTGTTCGTCGAGTACGACGGGGCCCTGGTGGGGGTCCTGTCGCAAACCGACATCGTGGGCGCGGTGGCGGGCGCCAAGCTCTAGGAGGACAAATGCGAGTCGCCGACATCATGCGCACCAACCTCGAGACGATCGATGTGGACGCGACGGTCGCCGACGCGGTCGCGTCGCTCACGGAGACGGGCGTATCGGCCCTGCCGGTGATCGACCGGATGGGACGCGCGGTGGGCATCTGCTCGACCCAGGATGTGCTCGCGGCCGAAGGCCGATGCCACGGCCCCGCCGCCCGGGAGCAGCTGTTCGAGAAGACCCTGGTGCTCGAGATCATGACGCCGTGGCCGGCGACCGCGCATCCCGAGGAAGACGTGCGCATAGTGGCGCGACGCATGTTCGAGGGCAAGGTACAGCGGCTGTTCGTCGAGGAGCAGGGTGCGCTAGTGGGCGTGATCTCCCAAACCGACATCGTCGCGGCGGTGGCGGCCACGCGGGTCTGACGCCTTCGGGGGGGGGGCTCCTGTCGCTCAGAGGTCGGGGCGCCACTCGTGCAGCAACCGGTCGAGATCGATGTTCGGCGCGATGAGGCAGATATGCCCGTGCCCCCTCAGGACCCGCAACGACGCGCCGGGCGCCCGCTCGGCCATATAGCGGCCCTCACGCACCGACGGCACCAGGTGATCGAGCTCCGACGCCAGGAACAGCGCCGGCACTCGCAGCGCGCCCAAGCGCGAACGGATGTCGTAACGCTGCAGGATCCGCAGGCGGGCGATGTATCCGTCCCGCCGGGTCTGCCGGGTGAGCTCGAGGAAGCGGCGAATCTCCGCGCGATGCGTGAAGCGCGAATGCAGCCGAAACGCGGTCAGCCGGCGCACCAACGGCATTGCACCCCAAGGCAGAAGGCGCAGGACGCCGATGGCGAGCTGCAGGCGGTGCTGCGGCAGGAAGCAGGGAAACGAGTTGAGCACGACGAGCCCCCGCACGAGGTCCGGATGTGTCAGGGCGAAACTCAAGGCCACCGTTCCCCCGAACGACTCCCCGATCACCACCGCGGGCCCGCCGCCATCCCCGGTCGCGATGGTCCGGATGACGCGAGCCAGGTCCTCGACCAGCTCGTCCATCGACGCGGCGTCGTCGCGCAGCGTGTACGTGGCGGTCCGGTAGCGCCGGGCGAGCAGCGGCACCTGCCGGTGGAACAGCCGGCCCGTCCCGTCGATGCCGGGTACCAGCACGAGCGGCGCCCCCTCGCCTTCGATGGCGATCCTCGGATCGTACGGCGCGGACATGTACACGCTAGATAAGGTCTGGCGGGTCGGGTGGGCAGTCCTCACGGCGTTCGTCGTGGAAAGCGTCGTCTTCGGGCTATCGGTCCTGCCGGCCGCGCTGTTCTGGGAATGGACCTTTCGCTGGTCGCTGCCCGCGAACTGGATCCGCATCGTGCTGCTGTCGATGTCGCTCGTCCCGTCCTACCTGCTGTTCGCGGTGTCGTTGATGGCACTGTCAGCGCTCGCGATGCGCGTCCTCGGCTGGCGCACCCCGGCGAACGCCGAGATGCGGATCGTGGATCTCGAGTGGCCGGTGCTCCGCTGGGCGCGTTACGCGATGACGACGCACATCGTGCGGGTGTTCGTGGGGACCCTCCTTCGGGCGACCCCCCTCTGGACGCTCTATATGCGGCTGAACGGAGCGCATCTCGGACGGAACGTGTTCGTGAACAGCGTGACCCTGTCGGATCACAATCTCATCACGTGTGGGGACGACGTGGTGATCGGCGCGGGCGTCTGTCTCTCGGGGCACACGGTGGAGCGCGGATTCGTGAAGACGGCCCCGGTGCGGTTAGGGCAGGGCGTGACCATCGGTGTCGGGAGCGTCATCGGCATCGGAGCGGTGATCGGCGCGCGCACGCAGGTCGGGGCGCTGAGTGTCGTGCCGAAGCATCATACCCTCGAGCCCGATGCCTCGTACGGTGGCGTGCCAGTCCGCCGTCTCGACGTCGCGGGAAGCCCTTAGAGCGGCACCGCGAGGAGGGCGCAGGAGGCGCGGCGCAGCAGCCGCGCCGCCACCGTCGTGACCGCTCCGGGGTCGCCATAGTTCATGCCGCGGCGGTATCCGAACACGATCAGCTCGGCGTCGCGCGCCGCGGCCTCGGCCAGGATCTCCGACGTGACGTCCCCCTGACGCACCGCGGTCTCGCACGGCGCGACCGCCGCTCCACCCTCGTCCCGACCGGACTCGACGTGGCGTAGCCAGGGCCGCCGCTCCCCGGGCGCGAGCACCCCCGCCTCGGTCGGCTCGACGTGGAGCGCCAGCACGTGCGCGCCGAAATGATCGGCCATGCCGTGGGCCGCGTCGATTACCTCCACGGCGTGCGGGCTATCGTCCACGCAGGCCAAGACGGTGCGGTACACGCGATGCTGGGCCGGCGCCACGAGCACCGGCACGCGGCTGCGCCGCAATACCGCCGTCGTCACGTTCTCCGTCGCTCCTCGCGCCATCTCTTCACCCCTGCCGAGCACAATGAGGTCGGCGCGCAGCGTTTCGGCGGACCGGGCGATCTCGATGCTCGGCAACCCGAAGGCGGCCTGATAAGAGACGCTCGGCGCTGCTAGCACGGCCGTCCGGGCGAGGTTCTGCAGCCGTTCGACGGCCCGCGCCGCAGCGAGGCTCGCCGGGGACCCGCTCTTGGTCCGGCGGAATCCCTCGACCTCGTCGGGCCGCACCAGCTCCCACGGATCCTGGAGTACCGTGAGCACCACCAGCTCCGCGCCGCACACCGCAGCTACCTCGGCGGCGGTGAGCACTGCTTTGGGGCTTGGCGTGTACAGACTGACCGCACCGAGTACTCGGCCTACGCGCATGACTCCACCTCTCCTTCCGTGAGCGCAAGTTGCGGCGCTCCGCCTGAAGCACCCGTGAAGTGGGTGTGAGGCAAGGAAGTCTCCGGGCCTCCTCAAGATTCTTTCACGGCGCGTTACAGAACGTTGACCGAGGCAAGGAGGAAGCCATGTCCTGGAAGCGGATTCTCGTCGGCGTCGATGACTCGCCCCAGGCGGCCGCGGCCGCCGCGCTCGGCGTGCGACTCGCGGAAGCGATGGGGGGCGAGTGCATCCTGGTCCATGCGGTGCGTGAGTTCTGGCTCGCGTTCGCGGAAGAGGAGATCGTCGAGCGGTCCGCGGAGCTGCGCGCCACCGTGGTGGATGCCGCCCGGCGCCAGCTCGCCGCCTTCCTGCGCGGCCAGGTGCCCGAGGCGACGATTCGCGGCATGCTGGTGCGTCCCGGCTCTCCGACCGCGGTGCTCCGGGACGCGGCCCGGGAGGTCGAGGCGGACGTCGTCGTGCTGGGGGGCAAGCATCACGTGGCCCTGCGCCGCTGGGCGGGCGGCAGCACCGCGCACAACTGTGTGCGGAGCATCGGGCTGCCGGTTCTCGTGACGGGACAGCGGCCGGGCGGGGGCGGTGTGCTGTTCCGGCGGATCCTCGTCGCGGTGGACCTGTCGGAAGCCGCATCCCCGACGGCCGCCGTGGCGGGCGAGCTCGCCACAGGGCTCCACGCGGAGCTGCGTGCCGTCAGTGTGATCGAGCCCCCACTCCCGCTTCCCGACGTCACGCCACCGCTGACGCCATCGGAGTACTCTCGGCTGGCCGAGCGGACGCTCGTGAAGCGGGTGTGGCCGCTGTTCCGGGATACCACGGTGCAAAAGGTCGCGCGGCAAGGCCGGGTAGTGGAAACGATTCACCTCGAGACATCGCAATGGGGGGCGGACCTCCTGGTCGTGGGCTCGCACGGGAAGGGGTGGGGCGAGCGGCTGATTCTGGGCAGCGTCACCGAGCGGCTGCTGAACGACCTGCCGACGTCGCTGCTGGTCGTGCCGGTGCACGCCCCGCTGGAGACGGCGAAGCGGGCCGCGGTGCGGAAGGCCGTCCGCGCCCGGGCGGGCGCATGATCCCGCACCCGCAGAACACCGCGGTCGCGGCACGGCTCGAGGAGCTGGCCGCGCTGCTCGAGATCCAGGGCGCGAACCCGTTCCGGGTGGAGGCGTATCGCCGTGCCGCGGACCTCGTGCACGGGCTCGACCGTCCCGTGGGGGAGATCCTCCAGGCGGATGGCATCATGGGACTCGAGCGCCTTCCGGCGATCGGCACGACCATCGCCCGCGCGATCCGCGATCTCGTGGAGACCGGCCGGCTGCCCATGCTGGACCGGCTGCGCGGGGAGAGCGACGCGGTCACGCTGCTGACGTCCGTGCCCGGCATCGGGGTCAGGCTCGCCGAGCGGCTGCATCACGATCACGGCATCGATACACTCGAAGAGCTCGAAGCGGCCGCCCACGACGGGCGGCTCGTGGCGATCCGGGCCTTCGGCGAGAAGCGGATACGGGGAGTCCGTGAAGCCCTGGCGGCGCGACTGGGCCGCGTGCCGCGCAGTACGCCCGTCGCACCTGAGCCCCGGGTCGAGGAGCTGCTGCGCATCGACCGGGAATACCGGAGGGAAGCGGTGGCGGGTACGCTTCGCACCATCGCGCCGCGCCGGTTCAACCCGCGTCGCGAGGCGTGGCTCCCGATTCTCCATACGATGCAGGGGGACCGCCACTACACCGCCCTGTTCTCGAACACCGCACGGGCGCACGACCTCGGCAAGACGCGGGACTGGGTGGTGATCTACGTGGACGGCGGCCGGGGCGAGCGGCAGTACACCGTGGTCACTGCGTCGCGCGGCCCCATGCAGGGCAAGCGCGTCGTGCGGGGGCGGGAGGCCGAGTGCCTCGCGTACTATCGTGAGCGCACGGCCACTCGAACGCCGTCGGCGAGCTTGTCGGTGGGGTGACGGACCACCAGGTCGCCGGCTGCCAGCCCACCGGTGATCTCCACCTCGAACGGATGGCGGTGCCCGGTCTGGACGATCCGTGAGCGGGCCCGTCCGTCGCGCACGACGAACACCCGCCACTGGTCCCCGTCCTGGAACAGCGCGCTCGCAGGCACCTTGAGCACCGTTCCTTCCCACAACACGACCTGCGTCTCGACCCGGTACCCGTCGCCCAGTTGGGGCGGGGTTTTGTCCAGGTCAGCGATGACGTTCACCCGCTGCTCTTCGACGCCGAGCGCTGAGACCTTGGTAAAGCCGGACGGCTCGACGAGCCGGACATGGGCTTCGAG
>JBGPIW010000138.1:0-6450 GCA_041485045.1 Gemmatimonadota bacterium
ATCCGACGTTGTTCGAGGAGATTACCGCTGCCCGTGCCTCCCGCGGCGACGTGGTGCTCCAGCTCGGCGCCCCGTCGCGGCGCGTGCTGATGGCGCGCGACGCCGGCCCGGAGATCATCCGGGCCGTCGTGCTGGTCGCCAACGACCTCGCGGCGCGTTCGCGGCCCTACGCGGAGCTCGACGCGCGCTACGCCGGCCAGATCGTGGTGCGTCGCGCCGCCGGAGCGGGCGCATGACGCGCGATCGCCGCCTGGTGGCCGGGCTCGACCTCGGGAGCACGAAGACGTGTGCCGTGATCGCGGAGGTCGTGGGCGATCTTCCCCGATCCCCGCTCGCCAAGGTGCTGGGGGTGGGGCTGGCGAAGAACAGCGGCGTGCGCCGCGGCGTGGTCCGCGACATCGAGGAAACGGTGCGCTCGGTGACCGCTGCGCTGCGCGACGCCGAGCGGATGTCGGGCGTCAAGTCGGCGGCGGTGACGTGCGGCATCGCGGGCGAGCACGTGTCGGCCAGGAACTCCTCGGGCGTCGTGGCGGTCAACGGGGACGAAATCACGCCGGCGGACGTGGCGCGCGTGAATGAAGTCGCCCGCGCGGTGTCGTTGGGGCCCGACCAGGAGCTGTTGCACGACATCCCGCAGGAGTACATGGTGGACCAGCAGCGCGGGATCTCGGATCCGGTGGGCATGACGGGGATGCGCCTCGAGGTGGAGGCGTACCTCGTCACGGTCCAGTCCACCGCCGCGCAGAACCTGCGCAGGGCGGTGCAGCGCGCCGGGTACCGCGTAGCGGATCTGGTGCTCGAGCCGCTCGCGGCGTCCTACGCCGTGTTGACGGATGACGAAAAGGAGCTGGGCGTCGCGCTGGTGGAAGTCGGCGGCGGCTCGACCGGGGTCGCGATCTTTCATGAAGGAAAGATCCGGCATGTCGCCTCGCTCAAGTACGCCGGCGCGCACGTGACCAACGATCTCGTGCAGGGCCTCGGGGTGACCCAGGCCGACGCCGAGCGCCTCAAAGAGCGGCACGGCATCGCCTACGCGCCCCTGGTGGACGCGTCGGAGATGATCAACCTCCCGTCCACACCAGGGCAGGGGGCTCGGCAGGCTTCGCGCGAGCTGTTGTCGCATATCATCCACCAGCGGCTCGACGAGATCTTCATGCTGGTGGGGCGGGAATTCGAGCGCGCCGGCTATGGCGGCGGTCGCCTGCCGGCGGGTGTGGTGCTGACCGGGGGAACCGCCCACCTGCCCGGGCTGGTCGAGCTGGCGCGCGAGGTGTTCGCCGTGCCGGTACGGGCTGGGGCGCCGGAGCTCGGGATTTCCGGCTTGGTCGACAGCGTGCAGGCGCCGCGCTACGCCGTGCCGGTGGGCCTGGTGCTGTACGCGGCGCGGCGGCTGATGCAGGGGGCGGGGGGGCATGCGGCGAGTACGGGAGACGGCGGCGTCGAGAAGGTATTGGGGCCGCTGAAACGGTGGCTACAGGATTTCTTCTGATCGAGGGCCCGAGAGAGCTATGATCTTCGAACTGGAAGAAACGTCCGGACAAAGCGCGCGGATGAAAGTCGTCGGCGTCGGCGGCGGTGGGGGCAATGCCCTGAACCGCATGGTCGACGAAGGCGTGCAGGGCGTGGAGTTCATCGCCGTGAACACCGACGCGCAGTCGCTCGAGCAAAACCGGGCGTCCGTGAAGGTGCAGATCGGCAAGAAGCTCACCCGCGGGTTGGGCGCGGGAGCGCGGCCCGAGATCGGCCGGCAGGCCATCGAGGAAAACCGCGACGAGGCGCTGCACGCGCTCCAGGGGGCGGACCTCGTGTTCGTCACCTGCGGCATGGGCGGCGGGACCGGCACGGGCGCTGCGCCGATCATCTCCCAGGTCGCTCGCGACCTGGGGGCGCTCACCATCGGCATCGTCACCAAGCCGTTCCTGTTCGAAGGGCGCAAACGGATGCGGCAGGCCGAAATGGGCATCGCCGAGATGCGCAAGCACGTGGACACGATGATCGTCGTCCCGAACGAGCGCTTGCTGGCCGTGGTGGGCAAAGGCATCCCGTTCCAGGACGCCCTCAAGAAGGCCGACGAAGTGCTGCTGCACGCCACGCAGGGCATCTCTTCCATCATCTGCGTGACCGGTCTCGTGAACGTGGACTTCGCCGACGTCCGCACCGTGATGCAGAACGGCGGCACGGCGCTGATGGGCACGGGCACGGGGCGCGGTGAGAACCGTGCGATGGAGGCGGCCCAGCAGGCCATCTCGTCGCCGCTGCTCGACAACATTTCGATCGCCGGGGCCACGGGGGTATTGATCAACATCACCGGGGGCGAGGACCTCACGCTGGGCGAGGTGACGCAGGTCAGCGAGGCGATTCACGATGCCGCGGGCGACGAGGCCGAGATCATCTGGGGCGCGGTCCCCGATCCGGCGATGCATGGCGAGCTGCGGGTGACCGTGATCGCCACCGGGTTCGACAAGACGGTGGTGCCTGCGGAGACGCCGGCCCGGCCCGCCGCGGGCGTGCTGCCGTTCGAGAAACGGCCGACGCGTCCCACGCCGCCGCCCCCGCCCGGGTTCGCGAAGCCGGCCGAGCCGCCGCAGGTGCGGCGTCCCGGGACACCGGGTGCCGCGCAGCCCGAGGTGAATGAAATGGAAATCCCTACCTTCATCCGGCGGCAGATGGACTGATGCGCGGGCGCGGGCGGGTCGTACTGGCGGCGCTCGGGCTTGCCGCGGGGGCCATCTGGGTCGCCCGCAGCGGCCGGCCGTGGCGGCACGTGGTGCGTGCCCCCACGATTCGCGTCACGACGGCCTACCGCGAGTTCAGCGACACCCTGGGGCGTCGCGAGACCTTGTCCAACGTGCTCGAGCGCGTGGGGGTCACGGGCCCAGCATACTCGACCTTCCTCGCCTCGGCCGCCCGGCTGGATCCGCGACGACTCCGCCCGGGACTGGTATTCCATTTCCGCCGCCCACTCACCGACTCGGTCGTGGACCGCGTGATGGTGCGGCTCGGACCCGACCGCCGGTTGTGGTACATCCGGGGCGATAGCGGGTGGAGCGAACGCGAAGAGAACATCCCGTGGGCGCCCGAGCGGCTGCGAGTGGTCGGTCGTATCACCACGTCGCTGTACGAGGCGCTCGACTCGGCGATCCCCGACTCGTTCCTGCCTCCGGGCGAGCGGCAAGCCCTCGCCTGGGCCATCGCCGACGTCTACGACTGGGAAGTGGACTTCACGCGCGATGTGCGCGCGGGCGATCGCTTCGAAGTGCTGTTCGACCGGCTCGTATCGCCCGAAGGG
Organism: Gemmatimonadota bacterium; assembly: GCA_041485045.1. Lineage (GTDB taxonomy): Bacteria > Gemmatimonadota > Gemmatimonadetes > Gemmatimonadales > GWC2-71-9 > DASTHG01. The sequence goes on from JBGPIW010000138.1 coordinate 3,290, forward strand.
GAGCGCCGGTTCGGGCGCGTGGAAGCGGCCCGGGTCGACGTTGCCCACACGCCGACGTACGCGTTCTACTTTGCGAATGATCCCGACGGCGGGGCCGGCTACTTCGACGACGTGGGCCGCTCGTTGAAGCGCGCGTTCCTGCGGGCGCCGCTCCAGTTCCGGCGCGTTTCCAGCCGCTTCGGCGGGCGGGTGCACCCGATCCTCCACACGACGCGGATGCACGAGGGCGTGGATTACGCCGCCGACTACGGCACTCCGGTGCGGGCCACGGCCGACGGCATTGTGACGCGGGCCGGGCGCGACGGCGGATACGGCAACCTGGTCGAGCTGCGGCACCTCAATGGCATCCGCACGCGTTACGGGCACCTCTCGGCGTTCGCGCGCGGGCTGCAAGTGGGCAATCGGATCACGCAGGGAGAGACGATCGGCTACGTCGGCTCGACGGGGCTGTCCACGGGCCCCCACCTGCACTACGAGTTTCTCATCAATGGCCGGCCCACCAATCCACAGCGCACCGCAGCCGGCACCGGGGTGTCGGTGCCCGCGGCCCTGCGGGCGGCGTTCGACTCGGTGCGGGTGGGCCTGTCGCGCCAGCTCGAGCCCAGGCACCCGGCCGCCGCCGCCAGCGTAGACTAACTCTCGGCATTCACCTGTGGATCTCTTTCCCGCCGTCGACATCCGGGGCGGGCGTGTGACGCACGTCCGTGCGGAAGGGGGAGCCGTGCCGGCGCCGTCGGTGTATGGGGACGATCCCGCCGCCGCCGTGGCGCACCTCGCGGCGCTGGGCGCGCGCTGGGTCCACCTGGTGGATCTCGATTGGGCCTACCGCACCGGCTCGAATCGCGACCTCGTACGGACGCTCCTCGCAGCAGCCACGATCCGGGTGCAGGTCGGTGGCGCCCTGGATGCGGAGGACGTCATCGGCGAGACGCTGTCCTGGGGCGCGGCGCGGGTGGTCATCGGATGCGGCGCCGCCGCCGTCGCGCCCGAATTGATCGGTCGTCTCGTGCGGGCGTACGGTGCCGATCGGCTCGCGGTCGGGGTAGAGACCAAAGACGGACGACTGGCGCCACGGAGCGGGCCGGTCACCGACATGCCAACCCCCTTCTTCACCCGCATCATTCGCGATCAGGGCGCGCATACCGTGGTGTACACTGACGTGTCTCGCGATGGCACGCTCGCTGGTCCGGACCTCACGGGCGCGCGGGGGATCGCGCTGGCGGGCCTCCACGTGGTGCTGAGTGGCGGCGTCGGTTCCCTCACCGACCTGCAAGCTGTGCGGAACGCGCGGCTCGCAGGAGTGATCGTCGGTCGTGCGCTGCACGAAGGGCGATTCACCCTGACGGAGGCGCTGGAGTGCGCAACCGCCTGAGCGTCGGCCTGGCCCTGCTCCGCGCCACGGGTGTCGGAGCGGTGCTCGTGCTGTTGGTCAATCCGACGTGGTCGCGGCCGGTTCCCACGACCGCCCCACCGCTCGTGCTGCTCGATGCCTCGCTCAGCATGGCGGCGCCGGCCGGGCCGTGGCGCGCGGCGCTGGATAGTGCGCGCCGCCTGGCATCGGGTGGGCCGATCTGGCGCTTCGGCGGAGACGCCGAGGTGACGGCATTCGACACCAGTTCGCCCGCGGCGGGCGCGACCCGTCTCGGACCGGGGCTTGCTGCGGCCGCTGCGCGCGGTGGACCGGTGGTCGTCATCACCGATGGCGCGGTCACCGATGCCGCCGACCTTCCCGCCGACCTGCGCCGCCGGCCCCGCGTGCTCGTGCTGCCCCGTTCCCAGTTCTTCGACGCGTACGTCGCCGCGATCGACGGGCCGCGCCGCATCGTCGCGGGAGATACCGTGCGGCTGCGGGTCGTCTACGGAACGGCAGGGAGGCGGGACGGGGGACGGGGGACGAGGGCTGCCATCACGGTCACCGTTGACACACGCCGTCTACTGTCCCGACCCGTCGTTCTTCCCGACAGCGGTGTGATGGTCACGGATCTCACTCTTCCCTCGTCCCTCCTCCCTCGTCCCGGTTATCAGGTCTTGGAGGTGCGCCTCGATGGCGTCGGTGATGCCGAGCCGCGCGACGATGCGCGGCTGTTCGTGATCGAGGTCAGCCCGGAGCCGACGGCTGTGGTGCTCGCCGCACCCCCGGATTGGGAATCGCGCTTCTTCGCACGGGCGCTCGGGGACGTCGCGCGGGTACCGGTGCGGCTCTATGCGCGCACCGAGCCCGGCCATTGGCGCGACGGGGCCACGCTCGCGCCGGTCTCGACCGACGACGTGACACACGCGGTGGCGAGGGCCCGCCTCGTCGCGCTCATCGGCGATCCGGCCTTGCTCGCGGCGTTCCGGCGTCGCTCAGGTGTCGTGACGTGGCCGCTATCGGCGGCGCGGCCCGGCGACTGGTACGTGGATCCACCGCCCGCCTCGGCGCTCGCCGGAACCTTGGCGGGGGTGGCGTGGGACTCGCTTCCGCCTGCCGTGGGTCTCACCGATCTCCCCGCGGACTCCACTGTGACGGTCCTGCTCACCGCTCGGCTGGGCCGGCGTGGGTCCGCGCGACCGCTCGTGCTGCTGCGCGACTCCGCCGGGAGCCGGAGTGTCGCGGTGGCCGGCACCGGACTGTGGCGCTGGGGGTTCCGAGGTGGGGCGCCGGCCGAGGCGTACCGTACATTCGTGGCGGCGATTTCCGACTGGCTTCTGGCAGAAGAGGGAGCGGGGAGTCGGCAGCGGTTCGCCCCGGTAACCCCGGAAGCGCCGAACGGGACGGCGCTCGAGTGGGGCTGGCTGGGCCGTGAAGTGCCGAGGGCCGCCAGGGTAGTCCTGGAGTCGGCGACCGGGACCCGCAGCGACACCTTGCGCTTCGACGCGTCGGGTCGGGCGGACCTCCATCTGCCGCCTGGTGTCTATCGCTGGCATGCGCCCGACGGGACGGAGCGCGGGATCGTGGCGGTCGAGCAGTACTCCGACGAGTGGCGTCCCGCCGCTGTGACGTTCGGCTCCCAACCGGGCGAGGCAGGCGATGTGCGGCGCGACGTCGGCGCACGCGACCAATGGTGGCTCTACGTTCTCGCCGTGACGGCGTTCGTCGCGGAGTGGGCGTGGCGGCGGCGGCAGGGTCTTCCCTGATGGGACTGTGGCGCCGGTTGGCGCGCGTCTTGGGCCGCAGCGAT
>JBGPIW010000139.1:0-6436 GCA_041485045.1 Gemmatimonadota bacterium
CGGGCTGATGTTCCAGAAGGTGCTGATCGCGAACCGCGGGGAGATCGCCCTGCGGGTGATTCGCGCCTGCAAGGAGCTCGGAATCGCCACCGTGGCGGTGTATTCGGAGGCGGACCGCGAGTGCCTGCACGTGCGCTTCGCGGACGACGACGTGTGCATCGGCCGGCCGCCCTCCCGCGACAGCTATCTCAATATCTCACGCATCATCGCAGCCGCTGAAATCACCGGCTCGGACGCCATTCATCCCGGATACGGGTTCCTGGCCGAGAATGCCGAGTTCGCCGAAATCGTCCAGACCTCGGGGATCACCTTCATCGGCCCGACGCCGGACCAGATCCGTCAGATGGGGGACAAGGCGACCGCCCGGAAGATCGCGCAGCAGCTCAAGGTGCCCACGGTGCCCGGCTCTCCAGGTCCGGTCGAGAGCCTCGAGGACGGGGCGGCGGTGGCGGAAGACATCGGCTTTCCGGTGATCATCAAGGCGGCGGCCGGGGGCGGGGGGAAGGGGATGCGCGTGGCGGTAGACGCCGACGCGTTCACGCAGGCGTACAATCTGGCCCGGCAAGAAGCCCTTGCCGCGTTCGGCTCCGACCAGGTGTACATCGAGAAGTACCTCGCCCGCCCGCGGCACATTGAAATCCAGATCATGGGCGATCAACACGGGAACGTGATGCATCTGTGCGAGCGCGACTGCTCGGTGCAGCGCCGCCACCAGAAGCTGATCGAGGAAGCCCCGAGCCCTGCGCTGGACCAGGCCCTGCGCGAGCGTATCGGCGGGGCGGCGGTGGAGCTCGCGCAGTCGATCGCCTACGTTGGGGCGGGGACGATCGAGTTCCTGCTCGACGAGGACGGCTCGTTTTATTTTATGGAAATGAACACCCGCATCCAGGTCGAGCATCCGGTCACCGAGATGTGCACGAATTTCGATCTGGTGAAGGAGCAGATCCGGGTCGCGGCGGGTGACCCGCTCTCGATGGTGTTGCACGGCAACCGGCTGCGGGGACACGCCATCGAGTGCCGCGTCAATGCGGAAGATCCGGCGCGCAACTTCCAGCCATCGCCGGGGCTTATCACCGCGTTCCACCCGCCGGGTGGTCCCGGGGTCCGGGTCGATACCCACATTTACGACGGCTACACCGTCCCGCCCTACTACGACTCGCTGCTCGCCAAGGTGATCGTGCACGGCAACGACCGCGAGGAAGCCATCGCCCGCATGCGGCAGGCGCTCGACTCGTTTATCATTGAGGGCGTCCGGACGACCATCCCATTCCTCGGCCGCGTCATGCGCCATCCGGAGTTCGTCGCGGGCCAGGTCGACACCAAGTTCCTCGAGCGGGAGCCGCAACTCCTCCAAGACCCGGAATGAAGCTCGACGTCTACTTCACCCCGCCCGGCCCCGTGCTAGGAGATCTCGCCGGCCGGGGGGTCGTCATTATCGACGTGCTCCGGGCCACTACCACGATCATCGCCGCGCTGGCCAACGGTGCGCGCGCCGTGGTGCCGGCGGCGTCCTCGGAGGAAGCGGTCCGGATGACCGGCAACCTCGAGCGCGACAATTTCGTGCTCGCAGGTGAGCGGCGGTACATGCCGATCCCCGGCTTCCCCCTGGGCAACTCGCCGCGCGAGATGACCCCCGATCAGGTCGGCGCCAAGACCGTGTATCTGGCCACGACCAACGGCACGCCCGCGCTCGTCGCGGCCCAGGGGGCCGATCCGGTGCTTGTCGGTGCGGCGGTGAACTTTGCGGCCCTGGCGGACCGGGCGGGAACGCTGCTGCGCGAGCGCGGCGAGCTCACGATCATTTGTGCCGGTCGCGAAAAGCAGTTCGCCTTGGAAGACACCTACGCAGCGGGCCGGCTCGTGAAGGCGGTGAAGAAAGGAGTCCGCAAACTGGTACTGAACGACGGCGCCGAAGTCGCCCTCGCCCTCACGCAGCGCTACAAGAACTGGCTCGACGCATTCACGGCCAGCGAGGCGGGACGGGCGTTACAGGCGCTCGACCTGGGTGATGACGTGTCCTTCAGCGCTCAGGTGGACCGCTTTACCATCGTTCCCACCTATACCGGCCGCCAGATCACATGAACCCGAAGGCGCGGGCGGAGCTGGTCGGCGTCGGCGCGCTCGTCATCGGGTTGTTCCTCGGACTCACCCTGCTCCCCTGGCACCTCACCGGTGGACTCGGCGAGCGCCTGGGGAGCTTCTGTTGGCAGGGTCTCGGCGTGGGCGCGGTGCTCCTGCCCGTCCTGGGGCTCGGGTGGGCGCTGGCGGCGTTCGGGCGTCTGGGACCGCTCACGACGTTGCGAGCCGCAGGGCTCGTCGCCGGCCTGGTGCTGATCGTGCCGTTCGCGATCGGCGTTGTGGGGCGCGTGGACCTTGCGTTCCCAGCAGACTACTTCCGGTGGAGTGCGCCCCAACAGCTCGTAGGCGTGATTCCCGGCTGGCTGGCGAGCGTGGCCGTGCGGACGGTGGGTACGGCTGGCGGCATCCTGGTCGGGCTGTTCGCCTTCTCGGCGATCGGCATCCTCACGATCGGCTGGCACCCGCTCGCCATCCTCCGCGCCGGCGAACCGGCCGAAGCGGGTGGCGACGCCGGGCGCGCGAAGCGATCCGTTCCTCAGAAGGGGACGAAGCCGGGCGCGCCATTCGAAGAGGACGACCTGCCCCGGGGCAGCCCGGTGGTGACGGTGGTGGGCGCCGGTCCGCGCGATGGTGGCGCCGAGCGGCCGGAGAAACAGCGGCGCCCCAAGCCGCAGCCGCCTGCCTCCCGCGCCGTCCCGGCTGCGCCCCTGCCCGAAGGCGTGCTGATCCCGCCGCCGGAGCTGCTGACCGCTCCGACGACCGAGGATCTGGATCCAGGAACCGAAGAGATCGAAGCGATGGGCCAGCGGCTGGTACAGACACTCGAGACGTTCCGGGTGGGGGGAACGATCGCGGATCGCACCGTGGGCCCCGTGGTGACGCGCTACGAGCTCGAGCCTGGACCGGGGATCAAGGTTGGACGCATCGCCTCGCTCGCCGACGATCTTGCCCTGGCGATGAAGGCCCGCAGCCTGCGCATCGTCGCCCCGATTCCCGGCAAGGCGCGGGTCGGGATCGAGGTACCCAACCCGCGGCCCCGAATGGTCACCATCCGCGAGCTCATCGACAACGCCCGGTTTCGCACGCATGGGCGCATCCTGCCCGTCGTGCTGGGCCGTGATCTCGAGGGCCAAGAGGTGTACGACGACCTCGCCAAGATGCCGCACCTGCTCATCGCCGGCGCGACGGGGTCGGGAAAGTCGGTCTGCATCAACGCGATCATCACCAGCCTGATCTATTCTCACCCCCCCGACCGCCTGCAGCTGTTGATGGTGGATCCGAAAATGGTGGAGCTGTCGATGTACGGAGACCTGCCGCACCTGCGTCTGCCCGTGGTCACGAGCCATCACAAAGCGGCGACGGTGCTCAAGTGGGCGCAGGCGGAGATGGAGCGGCGCTACAAGCTGCTGCACGCCAACGGCGCGCGGAACATGGCTGATTTCAATCGCAAGGTCGAAGACGGCCGACCCATGAAGGGGCCGCGCGAGACCCTGGCAACGCAAGCGGGTGTGACGAAGGAGCTGCCGTTCGACGAGGGAGCGTACAAGGACGGCATCCTGCCCTACATCGTGGTGGTGGTGGACGAGCTGGCGGATCTGATACTCACCGTGCAGGGCGAAATCGAGACGCCGCTCGCGTCGCTCGCGCAGAAGGCCCGCGCCATCGGCATCCACTTGATCCTCGCGACGCAGCGGCCGTCGGTGAACGTGATCACCGGTCTCATCAAGGCGAACTTTCCCTGTCGCATCGCGTTCCGGGTGTCGGCCAAAGTGGACAGCCGGACGATCCTCGACCAGAACGGAGCCGAAACGCTGTTGGGGAACGGCGACATGTTGTTCTTGCCACCCGGGAAGAGCGAGCCGGTGCGGGTGCAGGGCGCGTTCATCTCGACGGACGAAACCGAGCGCATCATGGCCTGGTACCGTAGTCGCAAGGCGGCCGAGGGAACGGCGTCGGTTCGGGCGGTCATGGAGCAGCAGATCGCGGCGATTGAGGCGGCGGAGGCGGCTGAGCGGGGTGGGGAGGGCGTCGCTGAGGATATGGGGGACCGCGATCCGCTGTTCCGGCAGGCGGCGGAAGTGTGTATCCAGAACCAGCTCGGCTCCACGTCCTTGCTGCAGCGCCGGATGAGCATTGGGTACGGCCGGGCGGCGCGCATCATCGACCAGCTCGAATTGGCGGGCATCCTCGGTCCGGCCAACGGCTCGAAACCGCGCGACGTGCTACTGGGGCTCGAGGACTTGGACGAGATCGCGTAGATAGGGCACCGTCCGCGCCTTTCGGATGACGCGACCCGGCCGGCTCGCAGTAGGTTCGTTGCGTGTATCGCGGCCTGCGGAGCGACCCATCCGACTGGAAGGACGAGCGGCACAAGCAGGGGCTCGCCGCTGAAGAGCAGGCGATCCGGTTCCTCGCGAGCCGTGGCTGGATGGTGCTGGCGCACCGCTGGCGCGTGGGGCGTACGGAGATCGACATCGTCGCCCGGCGTGGCGTCACGGTCGCCTTCGTCGAAGTGAAATCGCGGCGCGGTGATGCGTTCGGCAGTCCCCAGGAGGCGGTGACGGGAGCCAAGCAGCGGGAGCTGGTGCGGGCGGCCCGGGCCTGGATCGACCGCTTCGGGCAACCGGCGGACATTTACCGGTTCGACTGCATCGCCGTGCGGCAGGGAGCATTGGAGCACCTGGAGGACGCATTCCGCCCGGGGTGGCGGTAATCCAGGCTTCGGTATATATTCGGGTCTCGCAGACAACCCCCACGGCGAGGCTCCCAACCGATGACGAGGACATTGATGGCGGCCGACGATCGCGACACAGCGAAGCTCACCGACGAGCGCCGCAAGGCGCTGAACCTGGCCATCGCCCAGATCGAGAAGACCTGCGGCAAGGGGTCGATCATGCGTATGGGGTCGGAGTCCCCGCGTGTTGGGGTCGACGCGATTTCCACGGGTGCCATCAACCTGGACGCGGCGATCGGTGTCGGGGGCATTCCCCGGGGTCGCGTGACCGAGATCTTCGGGCCGGAATCGAGCGGCAAAACCACCCTCGCGCTCTCGGTCGTCGCGAACGCGCAGCGAACGGGTGGTGCCGCCGCGTACATCGATGCCGAACACGCGCTCGACGTCGAGTACGCGAAGAAGATCGGCGTGGACATCGACAACCTGCTCGTGTCCCAGCCCGACACCGGTGAACAGGGACTCGAGATCACCGAGATCCTGGTCCGGTCGGGGGCGGTGGACATCGTGGTCGTGGACTCGGTCGCCGCGCTCGTGCCGAAGGCCGAGATCGAGGGGGAGATGGGCGACTCACACGTGGGCTTGCAGGCACGGCTCATGAGCCAGGCGTTGCGCAAGCTTGCCGGGGCGATCAACCGCTCGCGCACCTCCGTGATCTTCATCAACCAGCTGCGCGAGAAGATCGGGGTGATGTTCGGCAATCCGGAGACCACCACCGGCGGCCGGGCGCTCAAATTCTACTCCTCGGTCCGACTCGACATGCGCCGCATCGCGCCGGTGAAAGATCGTGAGGTCGTGATCGGCAGTCACGTCCGGGTCAAGGTCGTGAAGAACAAGGTCGCGCCACCGTTCCGCCAGGCGGAGTTCGACATCATGTTCGACGAGGGCATCAGCCGCGAGTCGCTGCTCGTGGATATCGCGGCTGAGGCCGGCATCGTGGAGAAGTCCGGCGCCTGGTACAACTACGGCAAAGACCGCATCGGCCAGGGACGGGAGAACGCCAAGATGTACCTCAAAGACCACGCCGACATGGCGCTCGAAATCGAAGAGAAGGTGAAAGAGCACCTGGGCATGAAGCCCGTGGTAACGGTCGAAGAGGAGCCCGGCACCGGCGAGGAGTGATCGGTGCCGGCGCTGACTGGCCTCGCCCCCGACCCACGCCACCCCGGCTACTACCTGGTGGAGGTGGATCGGGGGCGATTTGCGTCTCTTCCCGAGGAGACCGTGGCTCCGCTCGGGCTGGAGATCGGCGGGGGACTCTCGACCGACATCCTCGAGCGCTTGCAGGCCGCCGCTGACGCGGAGGCGGCCACTCGCGCCGCGCTGCGCGCTTTGGCACGGCGCCCCTACGCGCGAGCCGACCTGGGGCGGCGCCTGGTCCTGAAGCAGCACCCCCCGGCCGCGGTCGAACGGGCATTGACGCGTCTTACGGCGCAGGGGCTGCTCGACGATCGGCAGTTTGCCGAGCACTTCACCGCCACTCAGGCCGCGCGAGGCCGGGGGCCCGCGCGGTTGGTGAGCGACCTCAGGCGGCAGGGGGTCGAGCGGCGTCTGGCCGAGGAGACGGTGCGGGCGACGCTCACCGACGAAGGCGTCGATCCGGGCACCGCGGCACGCCGGGTGGCC
>JBGPIW010000140.1:0-6414 GCA_041485045.1 Gemmatimonadota bacterium
AGCGGCGCTCGTCGGAGCCGACGATCATCGGGAACCACTGGTGCCCGAACTCGTGCATCAGCACCCAGAACTGGTCCTCGCGTTTCGCGATCGAGGGGACGAAGGTCAGCATCGGGTATTCCATCCCTTCGATCAGCCCTTCTACCGTCGTCGCGTGGGGCCAGGGGTAGGTGGCCCACGTCTCGCTGAAATGCTGGATGGTGAATCGCGCCATCCGATTCGCTTCTTCCCACGGCGCCGCCGTCGGCCGGTAGAAGGTATTGATCTGGATGCCGTTCCAACCGCTCGCGTCCCAACGAAATTCGGGCGACGCCGCCCAGGCGAAGTCCCGCACGTTAGTCGCCGTGAGATGCCAGGACTTGGTCCCGGCGGCGGGGTGGGCGCCGTTGGCGGTTGCCTCGGCTTTGGTCACGACCTGAACCCGCTCGGTCGCCGTCGTCGCCTGCTCGATCCGCTGGCGGATCGTCGGGGACCACACTTCGGTGGGGTTCTGTACGGTGCCGGTCGCCGCCACGAGGTAACCGGCCGGCAGCGTCAAGGTCACGTCGTAGTCGCCGTACTCGAGGTAGAACTCGCCCGCCCCGATGTAGGGGAGCGGGTTCCACCCGTTGACGTCGTCGTACACGACGAGGCGCGGGTACCACTGGCCGAACTCGTAGAGCCGGTTCCCGATCCGTCCCATCCGCCCGCCGCCGTAGGGGGGTACCGGGAAGCGCCAGGCGATGTCGAAATCGATCGCGGCGCCCGGCGCGAGCGGCGCCGGGAGCTCGACCCGCATCATGGTGCCGTATTCGGTGCGGACGAGCTCGTTCCCCCCGGAGGCGAAGTGGTCGGTCGTGATGCCACCGATGAAGCCTTTGCCGGTGAAATCGAACACCGCGCCGCCAGCGAAATGGAGCGGTGGCTGATTGAGCTGATAGGTGATGCTGGCTTTCGAAAAGATGTTCTGCTCGATCTGCACCCACACGAAGGCGAGCGCGTCGGGCGAGTGATTGATGTAGTGGATCGTCTCGGTTCCGGTCAACAGGCTGGGGCCCGTGTCGAGCGTCGCGCGGATCGTATAATTCGCTTCCTGCTGCCAGTACTCCGGCCCCGGGGCGCCGCCGCTGGAGCGCACGCGCGTGGGCGTGGGGAGGGGGAGGGCCCGGAACGGGGACGTGTCGGCGACGGGTTGCTGGAGTGCGAGGGTGGTGACGGCGAGCAGAACGAACATGCGGGTCTCCTGGAGAGATGATCTTGGCTATCAGCTATCAGCTTGGGCCCGGCCGATAGCCGATAGCGTTGCTCAGACTTTCGCAGCCACGATCCCCGCCGCGCGATGCGCGATCCCCATGATCGTAAGCATCGGATTGACGCCCGAGGCGGACGGGAACGTGCTGGCGTCGGCGATGTAGAGCCCGGGACTTCCCCACACTTCGTGATCCGGGCTGACCACCGAGTCCCGCGGGCTCGTCCCCATCCGACACGACGCCATTTGGTGGAACGTCGCGAGCTGGATCTGGTTCGGACCGTACCCAGCTCGGTCCATTTCCTCGAGCCACCGATCCCGGGCGGCGCCCGAACCATCGGGCCGGTAGGCGATCCACCGCGCCTGGGGTGACCAGATCTCCCGCGCCCCGGCCGCCTCGAGCAGCCGGGCGCCCTCGGCGAGGCCGCGTCGCAGGTGGGCAGCGTCGTAAGCGGACAACTGGTAGGACACGACCGCTCTCCCGTCGTCGTCGATCCGCACCCGGCCGCCGTCGCGGTCGCGCAGCAGCACGGCTACCTGCGTCGTGCGCGAGAGCGCCGCCATCGCGTCCGCGTGCTGGGCGCCGGACTCCCACGGGAGCGCGAGCGCGAGGAGCGACGGGTGCAGCGGGACGGTCTCGAGCTTGAACCCGTAGCCGTCATCCAGATCGGCGAACTGATCCGAGTAGTGGCCCTGCAGCGTCCCGGTCCACGGCCGGGTTTCCTCGGGCATCAACCCGAACACCGCGGTGCCCGGATGCAGCGCGAGATGCTGGCCGATCGTGGGGAGCGTGAGGCCGGAGCGCAGCAATAGCGCCGGGGAATGGACCGAGCCCGCGGCCACGACGACGGCGCGCGCGCGCACCGTCAACTTGAACGGGTGTGCGGCCTGGGGGTGGCGCACGATCGCGTCGACCCCGGTGGCGCGCCCGCGCTCGAATCGGATACGACGGACGTCGGCGCCGACCAGGATCCTGGCGCCGCGGTCGAAGGCGTCCTGGAGATAGGTGACCAGCGTTGATTGTTTCGCGCCGCGACGGCAACCGTACCCGCAATAGCCGCAGTCTTCGCCCTGCGAGCAGCCGCGCACGTTGCGCGGCAACAGACCGTGGTGCCAGCCCAGCGCCTCGAGCCCCCGGATCAAGATCGCGTCCCGGGCGCTGGGGCGGTTCTGATCGGTTCCGACACCGATGCGCGTTGCCGCGGCGTCGAGCGAGGCGGTGAACTCGTGACTCGTGAAATGGGGCAGGTGGTGCTCGCGCGCCCATTGCTCGCGTACGGTGGGCGCGGGGTGGAAGGACGTCGTGTAGTTCACGACGGTCCCTCCGCCGAGACAGCTCCCCTGCAGGATGACGAAGCCGAGATCGTCGGACGTCAGGAGCCCGCCCGCATCGTACAGACGGGACAGCATCTCGCCTTCGTACTGCGTGAAGTCTGCTTCGTTGTAGTAGCCGCCCTTTTCGAGCACGACCACATTCTTCCCGGCCGCCGCGAGCTCGCCCGCCATCACACCGCCGCCCGCGCCCGAGCCGACGATGACGACGTCGCAGTCGAGCGTCGTGTCGCTCGTGAGGTCCGTGGGCCGGATGCGCTTCGGGGTGGCCGGCGGCGGGCCAAGTGGCCCGGGGTATCCGAGGCGCGGCCAGGAGGGATTGGACCCGCCGCTCGCATCGCGCGACGTGTAGTAGATGACCGTCGCCATCCGCTTCAGCGCCTGGAACGCCTTGCGGCGCAGCGGCAAGCGGCTGACGGCCCAGCCGCGCAGGTAGCGCTCGCGCTGGGGCACACTCATCCCGGTGAACGGCCGCGGAATCCCGGCGAGCAGGGCGTTGACGGTGCGGCTCTCGAGCAGGCCGAGCAGCCGGTTCAGCTCCTCGCGATCGGCCCGGTGGGGCAGCGCGGCGATGGTCTCCGCCAGGTGCTCGGCCAAGCGGACGCCTTCACCCCCGGGCACAAACGTGTCCGCGAGCGCCTCGAGTACGGCGGCGTGGTCCACGCTCAGCGTTTCTGCTGCGCGATCGTCAAGCGGTAGCCGTCGGGGTCGGAGAGGGCGAAGGTGCGATCGCCCCAGGGCATCGTCCGCGGCTCGTGGTCCAGCCGCCCACCGCGGGCCAGGATCTCGGCCGCCAGCTCGTCGATGTTCTGGGCGGTCGAGAACCACAGGCGGAACCCCTCGCCCTTGAGACGCTCGCGTCCTCGGGCCCAGTCATCCTGATTGAGCATCAACCGCGCCATCCCCGCCTTCAGCTCGACGCCTCGGAGGGTGCCGTCGGTCTCCCACCGGTCTTCGATGGTGAACCCGAGCACGCCTTCGTACCAGGCGACGCTTTGCTTCAAGTCGTTCACCGTCAATGAGGGCGTCAGCTCCCGAGCGCGGAACGTCTCCGGCTTCTTGCGCTTGGGGCGTTTCGGTTTACGTGGAGTGGTCATGGCGTCTCTCGGCTTCGAATGGTGCTGAAGCGTAGCGCGCGACCCGGCCCCCCGCCAGATTCCGTGTCTCACCTTCATCTTGTGAGGTTGGATGACCATCAGCCGGGCCAGTGCCGTGTGGGAAGGCAAGCTGAAGGAAGGCCGGGGGAACTTCCGGGGAGCGAGCGGGGCGTTTGCCGCGGCCTATTCGTTCAAGACGCGCTTTGAAGGAGCGGCCGGGAGCACGCCGGAGGAGCTGATCGCCGCGGCCCACGCCGCCTGCTTCTCGATGGCCCTGTCGGCCGATCTCGAGAAGGCCGGCACGCCTGCCACCCGCGTCGAAACCGAGGCGGCCTGCACCATCGAGATGGTGAACGGGATCCCGACGATCTCGACCATGGCGTTGACGGTGCGGGGCAAGGTGCCGGGCATCGACCAGGCGGCCTTCATGAAGGCCGCGGAGGGAACGAAAGAGAATTGTCCTGTGTCGCGGGCGCTGAAAGGCAACGTGCGGTTTACGCTGGAGGCGACGCTGCAGTAGGCAGTCGGGAGACACGCTGCAGCAGTACCAGGCCCACGACGAAGAACGCGCCGACCGCGATGACGGCGGCGCGCTGGTTTCCCCCCAGCGCGTGCGACACCGTGCCGAAGACGATGGGGCCGAGGACTGCAGAGGACTTCCCGACCACGGCGTAGAAACCGAACATCTCGGCTTCTTTGCCCTTGGGGATCAGCGACGCCATGAACGCCCGGCTCGCGGCTTGCACGGTGCCGAGCTGCGTCCCTGCAATTACGGCGATGACCAGGAACGCCGCCTTGCCGTGCGTGAGGGCGGCCGCGATCGCCACCACGACCCACACGACCAGGGAGAGGTCGATCACGCGCTTGGGCCCCCAGCGGTCGATCGGCCGGGCGAACAGCAACGCGCCGGTCAGAGCGGAGAGCTGGACGGCCAGGAACATCAGAATGAGCTGGCCCGGCGAGAACCCGAGCGTCGTCGCGGCGTAGATGCTCGCGAAGAAGATCGTGGTCTCCACCCCGTCGATGTAAAAGAAGAACGCCGCGAGGAACCGTCGCAGCGCCGGCACGCCAAGCGCGTCGCGCAGGATGCGGCGGAAGTGCGTGATCCCGTCGAGTGCGGCGCGCCGCATCGGCACGGCTCCGGGCCGATCGGCGGGCATGATCCGGAACAGCGGGATGGAAAAGACGACGAAGAAGAGGGCGACGCTGAGCCAGGTGGCGGCGTAGTGCCCGGCCTTGACGAGCGGCAGGGCGATCACCAACCCGATGGCCGATCCGGCGTACCCGATCCCATACCCCAGGCCCGACACGTAGCCGCGATGTGCCGGGGGCGCGATGTCGGGAAGGTATGCGTTGTAGTACACCAGACTGCCCTCGAACCCCACGTTTGCCAGCACCGCGAGGACGAATCCCCACCAGACCATGCCGTGTCCGATGGTGCCGAAGAGCGACACACACAGAATGCAGAGGCAGGTGAACGCGAACAGGAGTCGCTTGCGCACGCCGGCCCGATCGGCGACGGCGCCGAGCACCGGTGCGGTGAGGGCGACGATGACCATCGACGTCGACACGGCCCACCCCCAGACCTGATCGCCCCGTCCGGTCTCGTTGCCCACGACGACGCGGGCGAAATACACGCTGAAGACCGTGGCGATGATGACGGCGGAGTAGGCGGAGTTCGCGAAGTCGTAGAAACACCACGCGAGCACACGGCGGCGATCCAGGGAGGCGGAGGGCACGGCGCGCAAAATGGCGCGCTCCAGGACCGCCCGCTAGCTTGACGCCATGCCCGGACGCAAACGGATCTCGGAGACGTTCACCCGTCTCAAGCAGGCGTTTCATCCGGAAAGCCTGATGATGACCTACGGCTACAAGCCGGAATGGTCCGAGGGAGCGCTCAAGGTCCCGATCTTCCAGACGTCCACGTTCGTCTTCAAGACCGCCGAGGAAGGGAAGGCCTTTTTCGAGATCGCCTACGGTCTGCGCCAGAAGACCGAGTCCGAGTCGGCGGGACTGATCTACAGCCGGATCAACAACCCGGACCTCGAGATTCTGGAAGACCGTCTGGCGCTGTGGGATGGAGCAGAGGCGTGCGCCGTGTTCAACACCGGGATGGCGGCGATCGCCACGACCTTGATGGCCATCGTGCGCCCCGGGGACGTGGTGCTCTACAGCACGCCGATCTATGGCGGCACCGACCATCTCCTGAAACACGTGCTCCCCGGGTTCGGCGTGACGCCCGTGCCGTTCCGGGCATCGGCCTGCGCCAGTGCGGACGACATCGCCCGGAGCCTCGAGCAGGCACGGGTCACGGGGCGCGTGTCGGTGCTGCTGGTGGAGACGCCGGCCAACCCGACCAACGCCCTGGTGGATCTCGCCGCGTGCGCCGAGTTCGCGCGCCGGCGGGGTGAAGGCGGGGAGCGCCCCCTCATCCTCGTGGACAACACGTTTCTGGGTCCCTTGTGGCAGCAGCCGCTGCGCCACGGCGCCGACATCGTGCTGTACTCCGCGACCAAGTACATCGGGGGCCACAGCGACCTGCTGGCGGGCGCCGCGCTGGGAAGCCAGGCGGTGCTCGGTCCGGTGCGGGTATTGCGCACCTTCTTCGGGACCCTGGCCGACCCCTGGACCGGCTGGCTCCTGATGCGGAGCCTCGAGACGCTCAAGCTGCGCATGACTTCCGCGATGAAGAACGCCCGCTACGTCGCGGATTTTCTGGTCGCCCACCCCAAGGTCGAGCGGGTCTATTACCTCGGG
>JBGPIW010000141.1:0-6374 GCA_041485045.1 Gemmatimonadota bacterium
CAACGGCGTTGCACTACCGTCGGCAGCTCCTGGCCGGTGATGAGAATGGTGCGGCGGGCGCCGTCCGCCGTTTCCCCACCGCGCGCGACCTCGAGCAGTTCCGCCGAGGCGCGCGCCGTAAGGCCGTCGAACGGCTGCTCGAGCACGAGCAGCATCGGGTCGAAGGCCACAGCCCGCGCCAGCGCCGCGCGGCGGCATTCCTCTTCGTTCGCCTGCGCCGGGCGACGGTCGGCGGCACTCTCGAGCCGCACCGCCACCACCATGACGGCGACCCGGCCGTCGATCTCGCGCGTGCTGGCGTCGCTGCCGAAGCGCAGGGGCAGCGCGATGTTGTCGCGCAGGGAGAGATTCTGCAGCAGACCGTCGCCCGCTGGAAGGTACCCGACACGGCGGCGGAAGGCCAAACGCTCCGGCAGCGGCAAGTCGGCGATCGATGTCTCGAACACCCGCACCCGCCCGCCCGGTGGGGATTCCAGCCCCAGTGCGTAACCGCCGAGGCGGTCGACGCCGCTTTCCTCATCTCCGAGCACGGCGACGGTCTGGTGGTCCGCGACGGCGAGCGAGAAGGGGGCCCGGCTGCGGCCCGCCAGCGGCAGATCCTCGAAGGCGAGTGGGGCCGTCATCGGATCAGCCAAGGAGGACGAACAGGGCGGAGCACAAGAACACGCCGACGATCGACGAGACGGTGGCGCGGCTCACAGCGATCGGAACTTCGGTGGCCGCGCGTCGCACCGACAGGCCAAAATAACTCGGCACGATGCCCAGGATGAGTCCAAAGGCGAGCGCTTTGCCCACGGTGAGCCAGACGTCGTGGGCGGAGAGCGATTGTAGCACGATCTCGGCGTATCGCGTACCGGTCATCCCGTTGAGCCGGGCGGCGGCAAACCCGGCCGTGATCGCCACGACATCGAACAGCACCAGGAGCGAGAACACGCTGGCCACGGCCCCGATGAACCGGGGCAGCACGAGATACTGCCGCGGGTCGATCCCCATCCCCTCCAGCGCCCGCGCTTCGCCCATCACGGCGTTGGTCGCGAGCTCGGCGGCGATCGCCGTGCCGGAGCGGCCGACGATCGCGAGCGCGGTGATGAGCGGGCCAAGCTCGCGCACGATGGCGATGACCATCAGGGTCCCGATGAGTCCGGTCGCGCCGATTTGCCCGAGCTCGCGCACCGCCTGGGAGATGACGAGGAACGACAAGATCCCCGACAGCAGTACGACGAGCCCCATGGCGTGAACGGCGGTGAACCGGATCTGATTGAGCGTGACGCGGAATACCACAGCGCGTCCCGCGCGCGGGAGGAGCGCCGCGGCTCGGGCCCCGCCAAAGCTGAAGCGCGCCAGCGCCCCCAATTGGGAGAGCCAGCGCGCCGCCCAGCTGCCGATCCGGGTGAGCGGACCGCTGCTCACCGGGAGGTCAGGAGTTCTGCTCCCGGCGCAGTCCGTCCTGCGCTTCCGTGTACTGCGGGAAAACGCTGATGGCCCGATTGTACATCTCGATCGCCTTGTCCTTCTGCCCGCGGTCGTGATAGAGCAGGGCGCGGCTGTAGAACGTCAACGCCTCGGTCGGCACCTGGCGACTCATGCGCTGGTCCGACACCTGGCGGGACAGCGGCGGCAGATTCAAGTCCTTGTTCAGCGCGCCGGCCAGACCGCGCACGAGATCGAACAGGTGCTCTCGCTGCATCGAGAGCTTCTCGGTCTTGATGATCTCCGAGGTCTCGACGTTGACGACGCGCACGTCCACGCGGAAGTCGCCGTACAGGTCGATGAAGCTTCCCATGACAGCGTACCGTGCTCCGACGAGTTTCCCGATCCGGGCGGCGGTCTGATCGTCCACCCGACCGGTCGCACCCAGGTTCTGCTCGTCCACCAGCCGCTGGATATTCTCGCGCTCGACCACCCGCAGCGCGGGATTCGCGCCGAGCTCGGAGATCAGCATGCCGGCCATGCCGCGCTCCAGCGCGTCGTAGTCTTCCTTCTGCGCGCCGTACGAGCCACCGTTCGTGAACGCGAACACCGCGAGTCCTGGCCGCGTGTCCTGGCCGCCGCCCTGCGCCGCCAGCGCCGGTGTACCGGCTGAAATGACCAGCCCCATCAGGGCGACGACTGAACGAATCCGCATACGTCTAACACCTCGATCTAGAGAGACAGTTGCATGCCTTCTTGCGCTGCAATCACTTCGACGGATGCCCCACGACGCTCCGCCGTCCGTTTCGCTGCTCCAACGAGTGCGTCCAGAGCGCCATCGTCGTGCTCCGGTTCGTGGTGGAACAGCACGAGGCGCTTCGCGCGTGCATCGGCCGCCAGCTCCACCGCTTCCTCGTACGAGGAGTGCCCCCACCCGCGATGCGAATCCAGCTCCGTCGGCGTGTACATCGCATCGTGGATCAGGAGATCCACCCCGCCAAGAAACCGCACCAGCTCGCGCCGCCAATTCGGCGGCATGTCATAGGTTCCGCCCGGACCGAGCTCGTTGTCCGTCACATACGCCATGCTTCGGCCGCCGGCCACCGGCACCAGGCGATACGCCAGGGTTGTGCCGGGATGACGGAGCTGCATCGCCTGCGCCCGGAACGCACCGACTGTGAAATCGACGCCTGCCCGCACCTCCTGGACCGTCAGTGCCGCCGACACCGCCGTGAGCGGGATCGGAAACACGGCCGGGTCCATTTGCAGGTGCAAAATCTCGTCCAGCGACTTCGCCCCCTGCTTCGACCCCCAGATCCGCACCGCATTCCCTGGTGCGAAGAACGGCTTGAAGTACGGCAGACCCTGGATGTGGTCCCAGTGCGTGTGCGACAGCAGTATCTCCGCTTGCACGGACCCGTTCTGGCGCTCCACCAGGGTCATCCCCAGCCCGCGAATTCCGGTGCCGGCGTCGAGGATCACCAGCTGCCCGCCGGAACCCTCCACGGCGACGCAAGCCGTGTTCCCGCCGTAGCGCGCGGTGTGCGCCCCGGGAGTCGGGATCGAGCCCCTCGCCCCCCAGAACGTCACCGTGTAGGCCTTACGATCGGGCTCGCCCAAAGCGTTCTAAGTTACGGTAAATCGGGAAGGTAGAACAAGTCGGCCCCTCACCGGTGGGCGGTGACCAGGCTCACCCGGCCTACGACCGGCCGGCCGCAGATTCCAGCGCCGAGCGGTCACGGATTACAATATCCCGCCGGGACACCTCGATGAAGCCTTTGTCCACGAGTTCTCGCATGGTGCGGCTCACGGTCTCGCGCGATGAGCCGATCATCTGGGCAATCGTGTGGTGGGTGAGACGACGTGTAATGCGTTCACCCCCGGCTTCTTCGGATAGATCCAGCAGGAGCCGGGACACTCGCCCGTTCACGTCCAGCAATACCAAGCTGCCGACCTTCTCGTCCACGCGACGCAGGCGGCGCGTCAACTCGCGCAACATGGCGAGCGCGATTCCCGGCGTCTGCATCAACAAGCCCTGGAAGTCCTCACGCCGCAATACCAGCAAGGTCGAGTCACCCATCGCGATGACATGGGCCGAGCGTGGCTCGTCGTCGATCAACGCCATCTCACCGAAGAAATCCCCCTCGCCCAGAACCGAGAGGATCACCTCGCGTCCGTCCTCGCCGATCAAAACCACTTTCACCTGCCCCTGCCTCACCACGTACAGTGCGTCACCCGGATCGTCCTCGAACAGAATCACCGAGTTCTTGGGGTATGCGCGCTCCCGCGCCACCTCGAGCACCCGCTGCAAATCGACAGGGGCGAGTTGGCTGAAGAGCGGGACTTTTTGCAGGGTTGCTTCAACCGACACGCGCGGAATCTCCTTGAGAGGAGGTCTTGGGATGGGGCAAGCTTATGGCCCGGGGCCTTCGGTGTCAATTCGCCCCTTCACTCGCTGCCAGCACTCAACTCGCTGAGCGCGTTGCAGTTCCACCCCGGCGGCAGTCCTCGACCTTCTCGGGGCTCACCCCGCGCGTCGGTGTGACCAGAGCAGCGCTGCGAAAACGAGAAACAGACTGAAGAACCAGCCAGGCGGGATGGTGCGGGAGACCGGTCCTTCCGGCCTGCCGGTCTCATTCTCGAGTGCACCGGACCCGGCCAGGTAGCGGGCACTGGCATCGAGCAGCTCTGCGCTTCGGTGGCTGCGCCAGGCGCCCGCACCCTGCACGTAGAGACTCGGACCGTTCGCCGACTCCACCCGATACCATCCCGGCTCTCGCGGCCAGAACTGCCCGCGCCAGCGGGCGGAGACGAGCGGATCGCGCGCCAGGAAGACCGAGTCGCGTGCTCCGGACGGCGCGGCAAGGACTACCACCGAATGCCCGCCGGCCGCGTCGACGGATAGGCCGACCGGCTGGTTCACGCGCCACGGTCCCGGCGATTGGATGTCCCACTCCTCGGAGCGGTGCCCGGCCGCGACCGCCGTGAGAATTCGAGACCAGAGCGCCCCAAATGCGGCACGCTCCCCCGAGCGGATCCACCGGGCGGACTCGCGGACCAGGCTGACACCGACGCGGCCCGCCCCTCGCGGCGTCACCTGCGCCACGGCGCCGCCCAGGCCGTCATCGACGAGGGACTCAGTGCCGAAACGGTCAGCGAGGGTAAAGGGGGCGGCGACGAGCGCGGTGGTCGCATGCTGTCGCGCCCCCGGCCACCTCGGCCGGACCAAGCGCTCGTCCAGGTCGCCGGCGGCCCTGAGCGTGAACCCGAGAAAAAACTCACGGTCGCTGAACCGGATGGTAGAATCGGAGGCCACCGTGTCCGCCTCGACCAACACACCGAGACCGGACTCCGTGACGGCGTGCCGGAGCGTGGCGCGCTCGCCCGCGGTCATGCCGACCAGCGCACGGCCATCGAGCGCGACCACATCGAACTGCGCCACCAGGCGTGGGGTCAACACGCCCAGTCCGACGCGATCCCGGTTGACGAATTCGGTGTGATAACGATCGCGGCTGATGGTGGAACGAATCGCCACCGTGCCATGATGACTGGCCAGCCAATCGCGCAGCGCGCGAGTTTCAAACCGCGGTGAAGCTTCGAGGATCAGAAACCGGAGCGCTGCTGGCGCCACGACCGTCACGCCGATCGTTTCCTGGGCGATCGGACGGTCGCGGATCGACACTCGCAGGATGCCAAGCATGGGGCCGAGCGCACGGGGATGCGCCACGAGCTGGAACACTCCGGCGTCGCTCAATGGAGCCGAGTCGGACGCGCCGCCCGGATCGGTGAGCGCAACGGTGGCACCCGTCGGGAGGGCAGTTACCTGACCCTCGACGACGAGGTCGGCGCCCAGCGGAATCGTCGCCGGCCAGGAGATGCGATGGATGCCGGGCGGCGCCGCAGCGGGGTGCAACGTCACCCGGATCGAATCGAGCTCGTGCCACGTCTCCGGATCGAGTCCCCATCCCACCACCTGCAGGCGACGCAGCGACGCCAAGCGGTGCACCGCCGCGGCATCCCAGACGACCGGCACTCCGCCGAGCGAATCCACGAGGCGCCGCGTCGCGGCCGCGTCGGCTCCGGGCGTCACGAGGACCGCGGTGCCGGCGGAGCCGACGACGGTCCAGTGCGGCCGCACGCCGATGGCGAGGAGCGCCAGGAGGGCCCCGACCAGTGCCGCGCGTCGCAGCGATCGCATCTCAGGGATTCCCGGCGGGCCGCAACAAGTCGAAATACGTTTGCGCGACACTTCCTGTCCCCCGCGGGGCGGCCGTCGCGGGATCGGCCGCGGGCAGTGCCTGCCAGAAACCTCTCGCTGCCCGCAGGGCGCAATCGCGGCAGATGCCATCGCGATCGCCGTCGAGCGAAGCGATCAGGGCTCGTAGGGCTCGGAGCGTGCCCAGTTGCGTTCCGGATCGGTCGATGGCCATGCGGGCGATCTCGCGACCCGCCTGCTCCAGTGTCTGGACGTCTTCGACGCGGTGCCGTCCGCCGTCGGCTAACCGCTGCACGATTGCCAGCGATCGCCGGACCGCGGGCAGCGTGGGCACGGCACTGTCGGTGGTCTGCCGCGTGGTGTTCTCGATGGCCGACAGGGTGCCGGTCAGCCGCGTGCGATCGGGCTCCAGGGGGGGCGGCTCGAAGCCGGTGCGTTGCACGTACACGCGCGTTGCCTCCTGGGCCTGCTTCAGCAGAGCGAGCGCCCGGTACTCGAACGGCAGCGCGGCGCGGGGGTCGTAGGTCCGAAGCCGAAGCTCCGCCTCCCACATCTGCGCCAGCGCCGCTTGCAGCTTGTCCTTGACCGACTGCGCGAGCAGCGTCGTGTTCTCCGCCACGTCGTGCTCGTGCTCGATCGTCGGCTCGGTGCCCGCCGTCACCGTCTCATCCCCGGCCAGTTCGCCATAGCGCTGGCGGAGCGCGTCTTGATCGAACCCGATCGCGTTGGAGCGATCGCGGAACACCGG
>JBGPIW010000142.1:0-6361 GCA_041485045.1 Gemmatimonadota bacterium
CACCGCGCTCATCCCGGTCATTACGGTGCTGGCGCTCGACACGGGTAACTATCTGACGGGCAGCCTGCTCACGGAGTCCATTTTCGCCTGGCCCGGACTGGGCCGCTACGTGCTCACGGCGATCGAGAAACGAGACCTCCCCGCGGTCCAGGGTGCGATTCTGTTCATGTCGGTCCTGTTCGTCTTCGTCAATCTCATCGC
Source organism: Gemmatimonadota bacterium (assembly GCA_041485045.1). GTDB lineage: Bacteria > Gemmatimonadota > Gemmatimonadetes > Gemmatimonadales > GWC2-71-9 > DASTHG01. The sequence continues at coordinate 202 of JBGPIW010000142.1, forward strand.
GGACCTGTTGTATGCGAAAGCTGATCCTCGCATCGCTAACGATTAGCGGCGCCCTCGGCCCCGGCGCGGCCGCCCAGACCGCCGCCCGGCCGGGTCACGGCCCCCTCGCCCGTCGGCTCGACGCGCTGCTCGACCGACCGCCGTTCAACCGGGTCACCTGGGGCGTGTCGGTGGTGGACGATCGGGGGCGCGTCCTCTACGAGCGGAACGGCGATCGCCTGTTCGTCCCGGCGAGCAATACCAAGCTCGTCGTCAGCGCGGCCGCGACCGTCCTGCTCCCCGCCGACTACCGCGTGCGTACCAGCCTCTACGTGAACGGTGTGCTGCGCGACGGCGTGCTCGAGGGCGACCTGATCCTGTACGGGCGGGGCGATCCCACCTTTTCCACGCGGTGCTACGGGGTGGACACGCTCGCGCCGGGCGCCTGCGACTCGGCCTTCACGGCCATGAACGCCATCGCCGACTCGATTCGCGCCCACGGAGTGCGCCGCATCACCGGGCGTATCGTGGGTGACGGCAGCTATTTCGAGCCGCTGTTGGTGCACCCGGCCTGGAATGTGTTCGATCTCAACTGGTGGTACGCCGCGCCCGTCTCGGGGCTCGGCTTCAACGACAACAGCGTGGACTTTCTCATCACCCCGGCCGATGCCGTGGATCGCCCGCCGGTGATCACCTGGTCGCCCGAGCTCGAGCTGTTCAGTTTCGAAAACCGCGCCCGCACCGGACCGTCCGACGGCGGCTCGACGATCGGCGACAATTTTTTCCGCACGCCCGGGACGATGGACATCTGGGCCGAGGGCACCGCCGCCCAGGGGCGGCGGCCCTGGGTCGAGAGCTTCGCGCTCCCCGACCCGAACCGGTATGCGGCCCGGGCCCTCGCGTACGCGCTCGAGCGGCAGGGAGTCGCCGTCGAAGGCGGTGCGACCGGCACCACCGACTCGCTCGCCACCCGCGCTGCGCGCTGTTGCGGCTCCCCGCTGGTGGAGTACCGCGGCCGACCGATCGGGGAGATTGTGTTCCCGATTCTCAATTCGAGCCAGAACTGGTTTGCCGAAATGCTGCTGAAGGTCCTGGGTCGGGAGCTGGGCACGGCCGGCTCCTGGGACGCCGGGATCGAAGTGGAGCGGCGGTTTCTGGTCGATTCGGTCGGGATCGACTCGGGCGCGTTCTCGCTCGAGGACGGCTCCGGTCTCTCGGCGGGCAATCTCATCGCGCCGCGCGCGTTCACCCAGCTGCTGGCCTTCATGGGCCGCCATCCCAAACAGGCGCCGTTCTTCGCGGCCCTGCCCCGCTCCGGCAAACCCGGGTCGCTGCTGCGCCGCTTCGTGGGGACGCCGCTCGAGGGCGCCGTGGTCGCGAAGACCGGCAGCATCGATCGCGTGAATACCCTGTCGGGCTATATCGAGCGGCCCGCGGGCGGGCGGCTGGTATTCAGCATCGAGGCGAATGCCCACACCGTCTCGGGGCGGGCGATGTTGGCGCAAATCGATTCGATCGTGGTGGAGATAGGAAAGGCCAAGTAGACGCTATCGGCTATCTGCTATCGGCTCAATCGTCCGTTTGTCCGAATAGGGCCATGTTCGACGAGTGGCCGGGTTCTACCTTCACCGCCGGGTTGATGAAGTGCACCGCGTGGTTCACGGCGATGCACGCCTCGGCGACGCCCGTCGCGATGAGCTTCAGCTTGCCCGGGTAGGTCGTGATGTCCCCGGCGGCGAAGATGCCGGGCCGGTTCGTCTCCATCGTCTGCGTGACCCGGATGTCGCCCTTCTCGATGTCCAACCCCCATTCGGCGATGGCGCCGAGGGCGGAGATGAACCCGAGCTGGGGGATCACGCAGTCCATCGGCAGGGTCTCTTCTTCCTTCGTCTTGTTGCTGAAGATCGTCACCCGCTCGATGCGGTCACCGCCGGCGATGGCCCGGAGCTCCCAGAACGTGCGCAGCGACATCTTCCCTTCCGACGAGAGCCGTTCGACCTGCTGGACCGTGGCGTGGTGCGCGCGGAAGCCGTCGCGCCGGTGGATCATGAGGATTCCGGCGGCGATCCCCTGCAGGTTCACCGCCCAGTCGAATGCCGAGTCGCCGCCGCCCACGATGAGGATCCGCTTGCCGCGAAATACCTGCGGATCCAGCACCCGGTCGTAGAGGCCGTGCCCCAGCCAGCGATCGGCTTCCTTGAGGGGAAGCTTGCGGGGCGTGAAGGCGCCGATGCCGCCGGCGACGAGCACGGTGCGTGAGGGGTACTCGTCCTGCTCCGTGACGACGGTAAAGCGGGATCCCCCGTCGGAGGGCGCATTCGCGTCCTCCCGCAGTCCGATCACCTTTTCGCCCAGGTGCAGCGGTGCCTTGAACTGGAGCGCCTGCTCCGCCATCCCTTTGACCAGATCCTTGGAGAGAACCTTCGGGAAGCCCGCGACGTCGAAGATGTACTTCTCCGGATAGAGCGCCGTGAGCTGCCCGCCCACCTGGTCCAGGTTGTCGATCAGGCGGCAGGAGGCGCCCCGCATTCCGGCATAGAACGCCCCGAACAACCCGGTCGGACCGGCGCCGATGATCGTGATATCTTTGGGGTCCTGCATGGCGCCGAACGTAACGGAAACTCTGCGGCGGGGGGAGATGAGGATCTACACCAAGACCGGGGATGAAGGGAAAACCGGCCTTTTCGGCGGGGAGCGGGTTCCCAAGGACCACGCCCGAGTCGCCGCCTACGGTGAGGTCGACGAGCTGAACGCCGCCATCGGTTTGGCCCGGGCGCAGGAGCCGCGCGACTTCGAGGACGAGCTGCTGCAGGCGATCCAACGCCACCTGTTCACCATCGGTGCGGAGCTCGCGACGCCCGACCCCGCCCGCCTCGCCAAGGCACTCGGCGGCCCGCCGCTGGGCGAAACTGACGTGGCGGCGCTCGAGCGGGCGATCGACCGGCTCGACGCCGGCCTGCCGCCGCTCCAAGCGTTCATTCTTCCCGGCGGCGCGCCCAAAGGCGCCGCCCTGCACGTCGCGCGTACCGTGTGCCGCCGCGCCGAGCGGGGCGTCGTAGGGCTCGCCCGGGAGGTCGTGGTCTCGCCGGCGATCGGGCGGTATCTGAACCGGCTCTCCGACCTGCTGTTCGTCCTCGCGCGCGCGGCAAATGCCCGCGCCGGAGTGGGCGACCTGCCGTGGTGAGTATCCGCGTTCCGCTCCGCGAAGCGCGGGACGCCTCCTACGACATCCTGATCGGCGGCGCGCTCCTCCGCGGGCTCCCGGAGCTGCTGGCGGCGCGCTGCGCCGCGGCGCGGTACGCCCTGATCAGCGATTCGCACGTGGCGAAGCTCTATGGGGAATCGCTCGCCGCGGCGTTGCGCGCCGCCGGGATGGCGGCCGAATCGTTCACGTTTCCAGCGGGAGAGTGGAACAAGACGCGCGGTACCTGGACGGCCTTGTGCGACCGGATGCTCGCGGCGCGGCTCGGACGGGACAGCGCCGTCGTCGCGCTGGGGGGCGGCGTCACCGGGGATGTCGCCGGGTTCGTCGCCGCGACCTACCACCGCGGGATTCCCTGGGTCCAGGTCCCGACGACCCTGCTCGCCATGATCGACTCCTCGATCGGCGGGAAGACCGGTGTCGACACGGCGCAGGGCAAGAATCTGCTCGGCGCCTTTCACCAGCCCCGGCTCGTAGTCGCCGACCTCGACGTGTTGGGGTCGCTCGCCCCGCCGCAGCTCGCCGCGGGGATGGCGGAGGCGATCAAGCACGCGGCGATCGCCGATGCCGACTACTTTGCGGCGATCGAGCGGGCGGACGTCCCGGTCACCAGCGATGCGACAGCGCTGGAGCATATGGTGGCGCGCTCGGTCGAGATCAAGGCGGAGATCGTGTCCGCCGACGAGCGGGAGCGGGGGCGGCGGGCGATCTTGAACTTCGGTCATACGGTCGGTCACGCGCTCGAGGTGACGAGCGGCTACGCATTGCTGCACGGTGAGGCGGTGGCGATCGGCATGGTGGTGGAGGCGGGTCTGGCCGAGGCGTTGCACGTCGCCGAGGCTGGGACGGCGCGTCGCATCGCGACCGCGTTGCAGCACCATCGGCTCCCGATCGAGGTCCCCGAGGGCACCACGGCGGATTCCCTGATCGCCGCGATGCGGTACGACAAGAAGGCGCGGGATGGTGCGGTACGATTCGCGCTGCCGCGGCGGGTCGGCGCGATGCACCTGGCTGATGGAGACGGCTGGACTGTGGCAGTTCCTGAGGGGTTGCTGCGGCAGCGAGTGGAGGATCGGAGTACCAATTGACGCACAATGGCTTACGCTCGAATCACTTACGCGTACAGCTGCAGACTTTCAACAGCCTTCCAACATGGTTTGCACCCCACGCACTTTCCACAGACCATGTTGATAGTGGACAAATCGTGCACTACGCTGCGGAGTAATAATTTGTGATGTGGAAAACTGAGTAGATTTGCACCTGGCCGCGGGCGTTCCTATATTGTGCGCGCTTTCAGGTCACTCTAGGCGGTCAGTTGCGCCGTCTCCGGCTAGAACGCGTTCGCCTTGCTTGGGAGTCCAGCGCATGGCCCGTGCGTCGACTGGAAAGACAAAGTCGTTCTTCAAGACCACACCCTCCGGTGCTTTCGACCAGTACCTCCAAGACATCCAAAAACTACCGCTGATCAAAGACCCCGCCGAAGAACGGCGGCTCGCGCGACGCGTGCAGCGTGGTGACGAGAAGGCGGCGGAGCGACTGGTCACAGCGAACCTGCGGTTCGTGATCTCCTACGTGAAGAAGTACCAGGGGCACGGACTCGACCTGTCGGAGCTGGTGGCCATCGGGAACGAAGGCCTGCTCAAGGCCGTCAAGAAGTTCGACCCCGACCAAGGGGTGAAGTTCATCTCGTACGCCGTGTGGTGGGTGCGCCAAGCGGTCCTCAAGGCGCTGGCCGAGCAGACCCGCAGCGTCCGCATTCCGTTGAATCAGAATTCCCAGCTCATCCGCATGAGCCGCACCGAGACCTACTTGTCGCAGGAGTTGGGCCGCGAGCCCACGGACGACGAGATCGCGAAAGCGCTCGAGGACTCGGTGGAGAACGTGCGGACGGCCCGGCGTATGACGGCGGCCGAGTTGTCACTCGACGCGCCGGTGGACCGCACCGACAAGGACGCGGCGACGCTGGGCGAGCGGTTCGCGGGGATCGAGGGCGGGGAGATCGAGGAGCGAACCGACGGCAAACTGATGCGCGAGTTCATCGACCGCATCTTCCAGAAGTATCTGACCCCCCGCGAACGCAAGATCCTCTATCTCTACTATGGACTCGAAGAAGGCAGTGAGGCGATGACGCTCGAGAAGATCGGGGCGCTGATGGGCGTCACGCGCGAGCGCATCCGCCAGATCCGGGAGCGGGCGTTCGAGAAGCTGCGCGAGTCGCCCGACGGGCGGGCGCTGAAAGGATTCTGGAGAGCAGCCTAGAGGCGACAGGACGATCCACGGCTAGACGTACAGACGCACGGCGGTTTTCAGGCGACGGGGGACGGGAACAACATTCCCGCCCCCCGTTTGCTTGACCATATACTATTCACCATGACGGGCGCCGCCCTGGATCGTGCCGAGTCGCTGTCCCGCGAGCTTTCCCGCCTGATCGGGACGAAGCACGTGCGCGGCGCCGCGAGCGAGCGGCTGACCTACGCGACCGACGGCCTCCCCACCCACCGCCGGCTCCCGGGTCTCGTCGTGCTGCCCGGCACGCGGGACGAAGTCATCGCGGTGATCCGAACCCTCGCCCGCCACGAGGTCCCGTTCGTGCCGCGCGGCGCGGGGACCGGACTCTCGGGCGGCGCGCTCGCCGCCCCCGATGCCGTACTGCTCGTGCTCACCCGCCTCAACCGCATCCTCGAAATCGATCCGACGAACCGTCGCGCCGTCGTCGAGCCTGGGGTAGTCAACGTCCGCCTCTCGGCGGCGGCGGCGGCGCACGGGCTGCACTACGCGCCCGATCCGTCGAGCCAGTCGGCCTGCACCATCGGCGGCAACGTGGCCGAGAACGCGGGTGGACCACATTGCCTGAAGTACGGCATGACCACCCAGCACATCCTGGCGCTCGAGGTGGTGCTCGCCGACGGCTCCGTGGTCCAGCTCGGCAGCCCGGGCGGCGAGCCCTGGGGGCCCGATCTCGTGGGGCTCTTCGTCGGC
>JBGPIW010000143.1:0-6310 GCA_041485045.1 Gemmatimonadota bacterium
GCTCGTGCGTTTCGTCGGTCGCGCCCTGGCGGGAAAGATCGACGGTGCGGAGGTGGCGCGGGAATGTACGGCACAGATCGAGCGCCTACGTGCCACGGGGCTGCGGATCACGCATCTCGACGGGCACCAGCACGCCCACGTGCTGCCCGGCATCTGGCGGTCGGTCGTGGAAACCGCCCGGCAGGCCGCGGTCGGGCCGGTGCGCATCCCGCTCGAGCCCGCAGCGCGGATCGCGTGGCGCCCAATGGCCGCACTCGGCCAGACGCTGCTTGCCGCCTCTTATCGTGTGGCGTCGCGCAGCACCGCGCCGCCCGTCCGCCCGAGCCACTTCCGCGGCTTTGCGCTCACCGGCCGAGGTGACTTCGCGGCACGGCTGCTCGCGCTGCTCGACTCGCTCCAGCCGGGAACGACCGAGCTGATGGTGCACCCGGGCTACCCCGATGCGGACCTGACCGGCTGGGTCGGCTATGCAGCGGGGCGGGAGCGCGAGCTCGCGGTGCTCACCTCAGTTGCGGTGCGCGCCCGTCTCAATCGCGGCGACATCGAGCTCATCGGGTTCGCCCCATGAGCTCCCGGTAATCGATCGGTGCCCGCTGATCGAGGAGACGCATGAGCGTACGGCGACAGGAGTCGAGTACACGGGACCAGTCGGCGTCGTGGGGATGCAGCGCCAAGCGCACGAGCGGCTGGCTGCGCTCGAAGCGCAGGCGGGCCGCCGCGACCACGGCGCTGCCTGTGCGTCGCCAGGCGCTGCGCGTGCTCCAGCAGGTGGCCGGCGCGGCGACGCGGCGGCCGCGCACGAAAACCGCCCGGGCGTCCTCCGTCAGCGCGAGCCCCGCATCCAGCGCGATCCGGTCTAGTCCCGGCCGCGCCAGCCATGCCGGCGGGACAAACCCGATGGGATCGAGCCCCGCCTGCCGCAAGGTCGCCAGTCCCCGAGCGATCCGGGCCTGCGCCTCCTCGGGAGATAGCGACGCGAACTCCCCTTCGCGGTTGGTCCGCCCGAAGGTGCGCGCGCGGTGGGCGAGCGAGCGCGGCTGGCCCACCTCGTCGTGCCGCAGGCCGTGCAGGAACACCGTCGTGCCACCTGCAGCCCGCTCGTGCAGCTCCGCGGTGAACGAGGGGAACTCCTCGAGCGGCCAGGCGCCGTGCCAGTTGGGCACCACAAGCAGGGCGAAATGCCGGACGCCGGCCTCGTCCAGCAGCCGGTAGAGCGCTGCGAGCCGCGCCTCGTGGGCGGGGGTCACGTCGTGGACCGAGACGAGCAGCTGCGGCTGGGAGCGATCGGGCACGCGCTGGCAAGATCCGAAAGGCGGCTCGCCTTCGCAATACGTGGACCGGTCGCGCAAGCGAAAGGGGTTCGCGAGCGACGCTTTCTGGATGGAAGGATTCGCACCGTGGAAGTACTTTGGTATGACGATCGTGGACCGAGACCGTGACGCGCATGCTACGCTCCTGCTGACGCTGGTGCTCCTGGGGTGGCCGCTGCACCGAGCGCGGGCCCAGGAGGGAGACCTGCACGCCACGCTGCAGGGCTGGGCGGAGCGGGTCTGGCTCAAGGCGCTCGACCGCGATGGAAACCCCGGTGGCAGGCTGAGTGACGCCGGGATGCTGCAGCGCTTCCGGCCCGAAATCGACGCCGAGTACCAGCTCGACGTCATGTCGTCGAGCTTCCGGCTGGACGAGGAATCCGAATGGTACCGCCATGCGAACGGCGTGCGCTTCCGGGCAGCCAGCATCAACTACCTCTACCTCATCACGAGCGCCGACTTCAAGACCCGCGTGGCACTGGGGGAGCGGTGGGATGCGGGGATCGAATTTCACAAGGAGGAAAGCCCCGAGGCGAACCGCAGCCTGCTCGAGCTCCGCGCCCGTCACACCTGGAATGGCGGCGCGTTCGCCTACGGCGGCGGGACCTTGTCGGCGCGCAAGTCGAGCGACGATGTCTGGATCGGCGCGGGCGCGGCGGACGGCCGACGCGCGATCGGGGCGGAGGTCGTGCTGCTCGACGCCTTCAGCGATTTCATCTACCAGGGGCTCAAGGTCTACCAGGGGTTCGCCGACACCGCGCTCGACTACGAGACCTTCCCCGTTGCCTTTCGCATGCATCTCAACCTGCCCCTCGGGAGCCGGGTTCGGGTGGAGGGCTACGGAGCGTTGATGCCTCGGACGAGGGTCCGCGCCTACCGCCAGGCCGCGCCCGACTCGGGGTTCCGCCAGGACGAAACGCTCGACGTGCTGGCGGGACTCGTAGAATGGGCCGCAGCCGGGAACATACGCCTCGGCGCATTCGGCACCCTGGTGCAAGCGCGGACGGCCCGCACCCCCCTCCCACTGGGCCGCACGCTCGATGCCTTCACCCTCACTGAGCGCACCACCGAGCTCGCCGCGTTCGCAATGTCCCAATTCGGGCCACGTTGGCGGCTCGAGGCATGGCTCGGTCGCACGTTCCGGCCCGAGCGCCGCGTGTACGGCGACACGACTGGGCTCGACGTGGACTACGAGGACCGCGCTTGGAGCGGCCAGGCGGTGGTGCGTTACGGCCGGGCCACGGGATTTCGAACCGAGACCGCTCTCGAGCTGGACGCGCGCACGGTATTGCGCGGCGCGGGTGAAGTTTTGGAGTTGGAGCCGCTCGCGCGGAGCAACGCCAGGTTACGGCTCGCGGTCGGCTGGCGGTTCGCCAACGCCGGATTTCAGCTCGGCTTCGGGGTGGATCTGGATGGCGACACCTACACCAACCACGGGAGCTTCGACGGCGGTCAGGGACGGCTCGTTTTGTACTGGTGAGGTGGCTGGCTTTAACATCTTGACCGGTCTGTAGTTACGAGTCATCTTACGGGCCCGATCCTCACGAGCCCTTGGTGCAGGTCACAAACAGGTCCATACCGAGGCGCCGTGCCAGTTGAGCATGACGGGCATAGCGAAATGCCGGACGCCGGCCTCGTCGAGCAGCCGATAGAGCGCCGCGAGCCACGCCTCGTGGACGGGGTGACGTCGTGGGCGGCGACGAGCAGGTGCGGCCGGGGGCGATCAGGCACGTGCGGAATCGTGGCGGCGGGAGCTCTGGTTGGGGTCGATCAGGCACCGGACACAACGTTGGAAAAGGGGAAGACAGATTGGGGAACCGGTGACTCGCGAACCGGGTCAAGTGTGAAAAGTAACATCATGAACACGTTCCATCAGAAAATAGGCGCCAAACTCACCAACCAACGGAATTGCACGCGGCCGCCGGGCGGACGAAAGTCAGGTGCCAGGTCCCACGCGCTCATCACAAAAGGTAACTCCAGTCGCAATGTCCACGGGAGATCACCCACCTGCTGCCGCACAACGACGCCGATACCAGCATCATCCACGTCCTGGTACCAATGCTCAGCTCGCGACGGTCTTGTGGCCACCGTATCAACGAAGCCGAAGTCGAAGAACCCCTCGACCGCCAGTTCCCGCAACATACCCGACTGGTGCTGGAAGACCGCGCGGGAGAGTTCCGTATTCAGGGCCACCGCCCACCGACCGCCCAGGTCGCTCCGGAATGCGCGCAGGTTCGCGTTCCCGGCAGCCTGATAGTGAAAGTCCGGTCGAACGAAGAGGGATCCCCTGCTCCGCAGGAATGGGTTGGCGAAGGTCTCGTACGGGTCGGCGCCGGCAATCAAGATCCGGCGTTGTTTCACGGGGCTGTGAGATCCGAGATACCCACCCGCAAAGGCCCGCAATCCAAGGGTGGCCCCAAACCAGAACGGCATCCGGATGCTCGCTTCGCCAGCGGACCGGCCAAACGGCTCGACATCGTACCGGTTCGTTGAAACGACCCCAAGCCCAGGATTGAAGTAGACCATGCCGACGCGGACGCCTAGGCGCGCCTTGATCAATACCGACCCGTTCCTCACCGCCGTGGAGACCCACGGGCCCGCCTCAACGGTTCCGGCATCGTCCCATAGGCGGTGGTCGAGATAGCCGGTATCGGTGGTCGCGACCCACAGCGCGTCGAAGCCGACGTGCGGGTCGGCACCGAGACCAAGACGTTCACGCAGGGACCGGTCCGCGGAGAGCATCACCCCCACCCGACCCTCCAGCGCCCATGCCCCGAGGCTCGTCTTCGTGCGCGACCTCGGATGGCCGACAGGGTTGCTCCAAACCCCGTACACCCCCCACCGGCTCGTCGCGCCGGTGCGCGTGGCGACCGAGCCGACGAGCAGGCCGCGATCGAAACGGCCGAGATAGTTCGAGCGCTGCCGCAGGCCTATCGTCGCCCCGCCAAAGTCGTTCGACCAGCCCACAGGGAGCCAGGCGGTCACCAACCGGTCGCGGCGGGCCGTCTCCCGGGTCGGATCGTCCAAGCGAACCTCCAGCGCCGCGCGCCCGACTCCCCAGCGAGGCTCGCGATTGTTCAGCATGTCATAGTCGTGCGCCCGCACGCGCGGGTCGAGCATCAGGCGAGCGGGCTTTCGGGTGGTCAGAAACTCGATGCGCTCTCTTGCCCGCTCGCCCGTGGCCCGGGCGTAGATCGTGTCACCGTCGCCGATCTCTACTGGCATCCAACCGTCGCCCCGACGCTCGATTGTGACGGCTGTATGCCAGCGGCCGTCAGGGAGCCGTCGCCGCTCGACCCGCCTCAGGCGGTAGTCGATCAGCGGCGTGCTGTGAAGCCACTGGGCGAACAGCCATTTCAAGTCCTGCCCTGATACCTCCTCGGCCACGGCCCGAAACGCGTCCTCGTCAACGTGCTTGAGCTTCCAGCGCGCGAAGTAGGTGCGCAGGATCCGCCGCATTACCTCGTCGCCAACGACAAAGCGCAGCTGGTAGAAGAAGAGCGATGCTCGGTTGTATACAGCGTCGGTGTAGCTGTCGCGGTCGCGGAAGTGCTCGCTGACCATCGAGATCGGCTCGCTCCAGGCGTCCAGGTCCCTCGCGAGCACGTTGGCCTCAACGACGGCGTAGTCATCGCGCACCCCGCGCGTCTCGAAGAACCAGGAGGTCTGGAAACCCGTCAAGCCTTTATCGAGCCACGCCTCCCGCCATTCGTTGTTTGCGAGCTGCCCCATGGAATACTGGCGACCGACCCCGTCGAGGATGGGCCCTGCCGTGGCGCCGCCAGACACGACCATCATCGCGAATTCGGCCGCCCCATTCGCCTTGATGCGGTCCACTGTGGTGAGCTGCGGCCACTGATACGTGCCGTAGAGCGAGTCGAGCCACGCGAGCGCGATTACCGTGCTCCGGACTGCGGCGCCGTTCCCCCATGCCGCCCGATCGCTCGGCGGGTACAGTACCCGCACCACGGCGTCGCCGTAGCGGCCTTCTTCGTACACGTACTGCGGGTTGAGCGAGAACGCGAAATGGTGGACCCGCTCCGCGTGGAAATGCACGCACTTGCGTCCCGTCGCCAGGCGCAGCTCAGGGCACACGGGCGTGGGGCGGGGGAAGTAATAGTCACGCTGGTAGTCGATCGATGAGGATGTGTCGGCCCGGGCGTGCTCCCAGCCCGGGTCTCCCTCTACGGGCACGCCCGTGGCGCCGATTACCTGGTCGCGTGGGAGATCGAGCGTCACATCGTACGTTGCGAACTCGCCGTAGAACGCCCCCGCTGGGTAGAGTGGATGGTCCTCCCATCCGTACCTGTCGAATACCACGACCTTCGGGTACCACTGCTCGAAATCGAAGCGTCGTCCCTGCCGCCCCTCGGGCCACGGCACCGTGGACGGCCGCGCCTGCCACTCAATCTCCACCACCATGGAATCCCCGGGCGCGAGTGGCCGGGGGAGCGTCCAGTGCGCGATCGTCGAGTCCGGGGCATAGGGGTAATCCGCTGGGAGGGCCTCCCCCATCAGCGTGGCGGCGGTGATCCTCTCGAACCCGTAGTCCGGGTCTCCCAAGCGCTCGAATCGGTCCCGCCGCTCGGCTGGGTCGGCTGCGCCCCAGCGAGAGCGCGGGCGAAACGCGTTCATGGACTGCTCGAGGTAGAAGCCGAGCAGGGTGGCGCGCGAATGGTTCACATACGCGATCCGCTCGCGCCCCGTGAGCACGCCGGACGCCTCGTCGAGGGAGGCTGTGATACGATACGCGACCTGCTGTTGCCAGTACCCCGTCGTGTCGCGGGCGGCGAGAAGAAAGAGGAGTGGCAACATCCAACGGGAAGCTATATCCGGCGGTCCGCGCGGGGGAGGCAAAAACGAGAGTTAGCGGTGGTTGCGCGCTGTGATGAACGCTTGAAGCACGTTTCGCAGGAACTGCTCGATCGGCGGGCGCGCAACATTGTTTCGATAGGTCGCTAAGCCCCAAGCGAATCCCGGCTCGCCGCTCGCGTAGACCA
>JBGPIW010000144.1:0-6308 GCA_041485045.1 Gemmatimonadota bacterium
GACGACGATTTCGGCGATACCGGCGCGATCGGCACCGCAGCCGTCGCTCCGGCGTTCGACAATCTTGGCGTACTGGATACCGCGATCGCCCCGCTGTTCTGGGGCCGCGACCGGGTCGTCCGGGGTGGGCCGCGTCCGGTACTCACGTTGAATATCGTCGTGCAAGGCGATTCGGCCTGGGTGACCCGCGGCGTGAGCTTCCAGGGCATCTTCCTGGTCGACACGTCGGCGGACGCCACCTTCAATCCGTCCAGCAAGCCGCTCGCCGACGGCGTGCAGCAGCGTGCGGTGTTCGTGCGCGATGCCGCCGCGCCGCGCGGGTGGCGCCCGGTGGTGCTCACGCTGCTCGACTGGCAACCAACGGCGGTCGATCGCCGGACGGTCCAGGTCCAGAGCGTGGCGGTGTACCGCAACGACACGCTGCAGCTCCAGATCGACAACCCCGACTCGCTGATCGCCGTCGACACCCGGGTGCCGAGATTCCACCAGGGCGACACCGTTCGGGTGGTCGCGCACGTCGACAACACGACCGGCGGCGTCTTCTCGCCCGCGACATTCGTGTTCTTGCATGTCCGGCACGCCGATCCCGCGGGCATCCGGTGGCGTCGCGTACGGATGACGGACGATGGGAACGGGGACTTTTCGCTCAACTGGATCGTACGGTTCACGGGGCGTGACCGGTTCGTGGTCGACGCGCTGGATGCGGCGACGCTGGAGCTCGGCACGGCCGACAACTATCGTGCCAACGAATGGGGGGTTCCGTTCCGGATCGAATAGCCCGGGGGTCGCAGAGCGGAACGGGCGGCGGGTGCGCGTTGGCGCCCCGCCGCCCTTGCGTTTCTCTCCCGGACTTCGCTATCTGTACCCGGTTCGTGAAACCACACTTCCCAACGGGGATCTGCACGTGAGTGTCGGAAGACGAATGACGATCGGGTTGGTGGTCGTCGGGTTGCTGTTGGTCGGCAGCCTGGAGGCGCAACGGCGGACCGCACGCGGGGCCGCCTATTCGCCCCTGGACCCGGTGCGGATCGGTCCGCACATGGGGTACAATTTCGATGCGGACGCGCTGTTGCTCGGCGTCCAGGCCACCATGCCCCTGACCGAGCGCGTGGAGCTGTATCCGACATTCGATTACTACTTCGTGTCTCCCGGGAAGCTCTGGGCGTTGAACGCGGACGTGAAGTTCCGCCCGCCCACCCGCCTCGGGGCGCTGTACCTCGGTGGCGGGCTCAACTACCTGCACGCGACCAACGCGCTCGGGATCAGCAACGGTGACGTGAATCTGAATCTGCTGGGTGGGTGGGAGTTCCGCCGGCGCCCATTCGTCCCGTACGGGGAAGCACGCCTGATTCTGGGAAATGGCAGTGCGTTTCAGCTGGTCGGCGGGTTCAATTTCAAGCTGCGCTAGCCGGCCGACCATTGGTACCTGGCAGTTCGACCTCAATCCAAAGGAGTCTGAGCGTGAGAGATCTGACCCGACGGCTGTCGCTGGCGGTCTTGGTTTCGATGTCCCTGTCCACGGCGGTGGCGGCACAGGGCCGCGCGGCCCCCGGGCAAAGCGCCGGGCCCTTGCTGGGCTTTCACGCGGGGCTCGCCACGAACCACCTTGACGCGTTGGTGGGCGCCCAGTTCAGCTATCAGATTGCTCCGCAGTTCGACCTGTACCCCTCCTTCGACATCTACTTCCCGAGCGGCCCGCTCAACGCCTGGGGCCTCAATGCCAACGTCCGGTATTGGCCGAGACTGAACACGCCCAACCCCGGACTCTACGTAGGCGGTGGCCTTGGGTTCACCCATTTCAGTGCACTCGGGTTCGACGATAGTCGAGTGGGCTTGAACCTGCTGGGGGGGTGGCAGTTCCATACGCCGAATCTCCAGCCGTTCGTTGAGCTCCGCGCGGTGCTGGCGAGCGACGTCGACCGCATCGAGTTCGTAGGCGGATTGAACTTCAGGCTGTAACGAGCGGCATGCTCCCCCTGGTCCCCCGCTCCGCGTCAACGGAGCGGGGCCAGGGGTGCGGTCAGAACTCGAAGGTCTCCATCTTGCGCAACGCAATTCGTAGGGGGACGGCCGTAGCCACGATGCACAACGTGGCGCCGACCGCGAAGAAAAACATCATCCAGCCGTCGACCGCGACCGGGCGGTGTTCGTTGACCGCCTGTACGTAGGCATACACCGCCTGCCACAGGGAGAAAATGACTGCGGCGAGCAGCGCCACCGTGGTCATCATGAACACGAGGCCTCCGAACGAGGTCGGAATCTGGGCGGCATTCTCCGTTTCGAACTGCGGGTAGAGGGTGCCGTAGCACAGGGCCAGAGCCGCGATGGCCAGCGTCAGGGCGGTGATCGTCACCAGGCCGACCACCATCATGAACAGGCTTACGTCGAGCAGCACGTTCGTGAGTCCTGTGAGGAGCAGCGCCAGCACCAGCAGGGGGATCGTGCCCACCCAGTACTTCGACCAGAGCAGCGCGCGCAGGTCCAGCGGGCTCGAGCGTAAGAGCCACATCTGACGTCCCTCGAGCGACACCGCCGGAAAAATGAACCGGGCGGCGATCGACGCCAGCACGAATCCCGCGAGGCCGAGATTCAGGAACGACACCAGGGTGACGTAGAAAAAACCGACCGGCTCGCCCCGGTGCAGCGGCAAGGCGTTGATGTTGAAGAGATACACGACGACCAGCACGGCGAGCAGGATGAGCTGGCTCCATTGACTGGTGTCGCGGAAGAACAGCTTGATGTCCTTCAACACGAATTCGCGCTTGGCGACCGGGAGGGCGAACAGGATCGATCCCACCGTCCGCCGCCACAGGACGCCGCGCACGAAGCGCTCGGCGCCTTCCTGGGCCTTCGTGAAGCCGGCGGCGAACAGCTGGCGATGGAGCATCGCGCCGAGCGTGATGAAGCCGGCGGCCGTGCTCCAGAGCAGTATCAGCGGCAGCGGATCGAACTCGTGGCGCAGGTACCCCATGATCGACCGCGCCGCCCATTCGCTGGGCAGGAATGGCGAAGTGGGCGTGCGCAACACCGCGATGAAGTCGAGCAGGTTCCGGAACCCTTCGGGGCGCGCGAGCTGCTCGGGACGGATCAGGCGGAACAGCAGGATGACGCCGGCCGCCGCGCCCAAGGCGATGATCGACAGGAGATCACGGGTTCGGCGCGCCGGGAAGACGTTGACGAGCACCAGGGTGAGCGCGCTGCCCAGCACCGCCGGCAGGACGAGCAGCGGCAGGACGACGGCGACCGCGTAGGGGATGAACAGGAATCCCCCCCGATACACGACGCCGTAGGCGGCGAGAATCGGGACGGTCATCAGCGCCACCATCCAGGAGGAATGCACCAGCGTTTCAGCGAGTTTGGCCAGATAGAGGCGCAACCAGTCCACCGGCGCCGCCACGAGCAGATCGAGGTCCTTCGCGAGAAAGAAGCTCGACAGCGCGGTGATCACGTTGGAGAGGATCAGGATCGACACGAACGACAACAGCGCGATCCCCAGCATCTTGCTGGCGAGCAGGGGGCCCAGCTCTTCCACGCCGCGGAAGTAGCGAAGGATGTAGTACAGGAGCCCGAAGACGCCCGCCCAGAACGCGGAGCCGACCAGGGCGAGCACCACGAGCTTGCCGCCGCCGCCCGCCGCGCGCTCCTGGCGCAGCCGCTGCCGCACCGTGCGCCACTTGGGTGTCAGGACGTGCAAGAGCGACGGCTGGTTCACCGGCCCAACACCTCCACCAGCTCGCGCACCGCATGCCCGCCGGTGAGTTTCAAGAACAGCTCTTCCAGGCTCGCGTTGCCGGCCGCATGCGCTAGGCGGATCTCAGCCATAGTACCGTGCGCGACGATCTTGCCGTGCTGCAGGATGCCGATCTGGTCGCACATCACCTCCGCCACCTCGAGCGTATGCGTACTCATCAGGACGGTGCCGCCGCGATCGACGAACTGGCGGAAGATGTCCTTGAGGAGCCGGGCCCCTTTCGGGTCGAGACCCACCATCGGCTCGTCCACCACGATGCACTCGGGGCGGTGGATGAGCGCGCTCGAAATGATCAACTTCTGCCGCATGCCGTGACTGTAGGCTTCGATCAGCTCGTCCTTCCAGCTCGACAGCTCGAACACCTCCAGCAGCTCGGCCGCCCGACGCTCGACCACTTCACCCTCCTGGCCGTACAGGCCCGCCACGAACCGCAGGAACTCCGCGCCGGTGAGCTTGTCGTAGACGAAGGGGCGATCCGGGATGAACCCGAGCCGCATCTTGGCGGCGATGGGGTCCACCTGAACGTCGTCGCCGCCGATGAGGACGCGCCCGTCGGTGGGCCGCAGGATGCCGGCGATCATCCGCAGCATCGTGGTCTTGCCGGCACCGTTGGGGCCGAGACAGCCGTACAACACCCCGCGCGGGACGTGCACCGTGATGTGGTCGAGCGCTACGAAACTGCCGTAGTGCTTCGTCAAGCCTTCGAGTCGGATCATAAGGGATCGAGGGTGAGCCGTCCCAGCAGCCGAGCGAGGTCGGTGGGCCGGACGAGATCGCCGATCGCGAGTCGGAGATGGACCGCGTCGGCGGGACGCTGGTCGAACGTGGGGTCCACGGCCACCCAATCGCCGAGGTACACCTCCGCCCACGCGTGGTAGTAGTAATGCCCGGCCGCGCGGACGAGCCCTGCGACCGGACGCGCGGGGAGGCCGAGCGCGCGCGCCAAGGCGACGAACAGTACCGTGTGTTCGTTGGCGTCGCCGCGGCGGCGCTCCAGCACGCCCACGGCATCAGCGATGCCGGTCGAGCGCTCCAGGCGCACTTCTCCGGCTACCCAGTGCACCAAGCGGGCGGCGATGCGGCCCGGCTCGCGGTCCCGTCCGGCCAGCAGCCGGGCCTGGGCGGCCACGCGCAGGTCCGTGCTGGCGATGAGCAAGTCGGGCTGGAGGTAAGGGCGCAGGGCGGGGTCCGCGTTGGGGAGCCGGTACCGCGCCTGTAGCGTGGCGCCGCCCTCGCGACTCACGACGAGCGTGTCGCCTGAGAGCCGCTGGCGACCGCCGTCCAGGTCGAGTCCGTCGGGCGCCCCCCCACCCACGCGCACACGGAAGACAGCCGGGCCGGCCGATTCGGGTCGCACCCCGGCGGCGAGCAGCGTCGTCGCGACCACTTCGTTCGGCCCCGGCGCGGCCGTGGCGTGCATGAGACGCAGCGTGTCGCGGTGCCGGAAGTTCTCGTACGCGACCTCGAACGCGGTGCGCTCCACCGTGAAGCCGAGCGGTGTCGTGGCGCGTACCGTGCGGCCCTGGGCGTCGATCCAGGTGGTGGGGACCCCACGCCCCTCACCACCCACGGCATCGACCCGGAAGGCGCGCACCGTGTCGAAGCGCACCGGGACCCAGGCCATCGTCGTGGAGTCGTAGTCCGCGCTGTCGGCGACTACGAATGTGGACTCGGCGCCGATGCGCAGCGCGATGGGACGGAGCGTGGCCGAGAACGGATCGAACACACGTGCGCGCGCGGTCCGCCCCACTCGCAGGCTGCCCCCGAAGGCCATCCGTAGCGGCCACAGGGAAGGCACCTCCACTGTGTCACCGGCCGGCAGCGTGCCGGCGAGCGAATCTCCGTCGCTCACGATGGTGACGTGAAACAGCCGGTCGGGTCCGACGCTGGCGTGGGTGTCGAACCGGAGCGTCTCGCCGTCCACCTCGCTCGCCAGACCCGAGAGGTGCAGCGAGCGGTCGAGGGTGGCGACGCTGCGACCTTCGGTGCGGTTCAAATGGCCCAGCGCCGGCACGTCGAACACGAAGACGTCCACCAGCCGAAGCGAGTCCACCAGCGTGTCTACGGTGGATGACGCGTAGCCGAGCTGCTTCGCGCCGACCGACAGGCGGTAGAACACCGCGCCCGGGGAGACGGTGAGGGCGGACTCCGCCAGACGTGCGCCCGTGGATCGGAAGGACACGCGGCCGATCAGCCAGGCGAGCGCCACGGCCCACACCGCGAGGATGACTACGGCCCAATGCCGTCGGGTCAGGACAGCCTCGCGTGCAGACGGCGCAGGACTCCTTCGAATACCACCCGCTCTTCTTCGGTTTCCACGACGATCGCCACGTCGGCGGGGACCGCCGCCGGGGGTTGTTCCTGCAGCTCCGACACCAGGATCTCCGCGGCGACTTCAACCGACAGATTGCCGGCACCGATCCCGAGTGGAGGAACGGTGAGGCGGGCGAATCCCCATTCCCGGGCCCGCTCCAGCGCCGAGCGCCACGCACGGGCGACCCCGCGGCGGGAAATCGGCTCTTCCCGGCTCTGAATCACGGCGTGGATCACGAACTCC
>JBGPIW010000145.1:0-6251 GCA_041485045.1 Gemmatimonadota bacterium
CATCAGCGCCTTGCCGAAGCTGCGGCGGCCGAGCAGCAGCGCGCGATCGTGATCCTGGAGTGAGGCGGACAGCGCCTCCGCCGCGCTGGCGGTGTTTTCGTCGATCAGCACGACGAGGGGCAAGGTCGCGTAGGATCCATCACGCTTGGCGGTGTACGTGGTATCCACATCACGCTTGCGCCCGCGCGTCCGGAATACGACGGTGCCACGCGGGAAGAACTCCGACGCGAGCTCGACCGCCGCGATGACGTAGCCGCCCGGGTTCCCGCGCAAGTCGAGGATGGCGCGGCGCATGTGCTGCCCCTTCATCCGATCGAGCGCGTCGTGGACCTCTTTGGCGGCTTCGGCCCCAAACTCCTCGAGCCGGACGTAGGCGGTAATGGAGTCCACCATCCGAACCAGCGACACCGAGTGGGACTCGATGAAGCCCCGCTTCACGGTGACGCGGAAGGTGTCCGGCTCGAGCCGGGAGCCCCGCTCGAATTGCAGCCGCACTTTGGAGCCTTTGTCGCCGGCGAGCCGCAGCTCGACGCTGCGGACCTCTAACCCCGCCACCGATGTGTCGTTGACAGAAACCAGTCGGTCGCCGGGTTGTACTCCCGCCTTTGCGGCTGGTCCGCGGGCCGCCACCGCGAGGACGGTGATCGCGCTGTCCACTTCCTCCAGGGCAAGGCCGGTGACGGCCAGCTCGCCGCGCTCGAGGGCGGTACGGCGCTCGAACTCCAGACGCGAGTAGAAGGCGCTGTGCGGGTCGAGCGCGTGCAGGACGCCATCGATCGCCGCGTGCACGAGCTTCGAGTACGCAACGCTGTCCGGGTAGTTCAGCCGGATGTAGTTGAGGACGCCGCTAAATGCCTGGAGCTCCTCGTAGGCGGAGGTCTGCTGGGCGGGGAGGCGGCCGACGGCCGTGGCGAGCAGGACGAGCGCGGCCCCACCGGCCGCGCGTGCCCACCGCCGCTCAATGCAGGGCATTGAGCCGTTGCTTGGCGTCCGCCACCTGCGGCGCATAGCGGGTGGGCGCCAGGGTGATGAAGTCGTTGAACGCCGTGCGTGCTTCCTGCGCCTTGTTCTGGTGCTGCTCGATGATTCCCAGGAAGTAGTGGGGTCGAGGATCGCGTGGATTGGCGTCGACGGCGTCCCGGAGGGCTTTCTCCGCGTCGATCCATTGATTGGCGTGCGCCAGGGTCTTGCCAAGGTCCAACAACAGGCTGGGATCGTCGGGGTCGGCACTCACGGCCGCCCGGCGCTCAGCGACCGCCTGGGGAAACATGTTGTAGTCCTCGTAGATCTGGGCGAGGCGTACGTGCGCCATGTAGAGGCCGATGTCGTTTTCCAGGGCCCGCCGATACAAATCGATGGCTTCGTTGAATTGTCCGGCCCGTTGTTTCATGACGGCGAGGACATAACGGAATTCATTGGTGCGGAGCGGGACCTGCAGGGTGGAGTCCTTGGCTCGGTCCTCCACGTCTTCCGAGCGATCCAGCAGGGTACCGAAATCCCACACGGCGTCCTCATGCTTTTGGATCTGGGCCGCCGCGAGGCCGTGCCAGAAAAGGAGGGTGTTCCAAAGTCGCCGAGCGTGCGATCCCGCGTTCAGGTCGTTGTAGACCCGTTGAAAGCGGTCGTAAGCCTCCTGATACCGACCTTCGAAATACATGTCTTCCGCTTCGACGTAGTCGTCCACCCAATCCCCGAACAGCACCGCGAGCGAGGCCTTGAACTCGCTTTGCGTTGGGAGCATCACGTAGCCGATGCGAACCTCCACCAACGGATCGATCAGCACCGCCTGTCGATACCGCCGCTCCGACTCTTCGATTCGCGACCGCCACTCATCGGGGACCCGGTGGTCGTACTCTTCGTCCAGCAGTTGAGGACGACGGGCGTAGGGCAGGGCGGCTAAAACCATGTAGGCGGCTGCAAACCGGGGTTCGAGCCGGATCGCGCGGTGGAGTGCAGAATCGGCGTCCTCCCAGCGCTTGGCGTTCCAATAGGCAAGCGCGACGTTGTAGTGCGCGGCGGCATCGTTCGAGTCTTTGCGCGCGGCCTTCTCGAGATCGCCGAGGCTCGCCGTGAGTTTGATCCGTTGGGCCGCCGCCGGCGTGAACATGATCGCAGCGAGCAGTACCATAACGGCTCCGAAACGGCTCATGGATTGGCTCCTGTCTTCGGTCCCTTGCCTATGGCAGCGACGCCAACCGTTGCTTGGCGTCTGCAATCTCCGTGCTCATCCGGCTGGGGGCGATCGCGAGAAACCGGCTGTATGCAGCCTTGGCTTCGGCTGCCTTGCCCAGCCGCTGCTCGAGGACTCCCAACTCGTACGACACCCGCGGACTGCGGGCGTTCGCCTGGGCCGCCTGCCGAAACGCCTCCTCGGCCTCGGCCAGTTGACCGCCGTCGCGGAGCATCTCGGCCAGGTCCACTAGCAGGCTCGGGTCATCAGGGTTCGCCGTCACCGCCCGGCGCGCTTCCTCGATCGCCCGGTCCCACATTCGATTCTCGGCGTACAGCTGCGCCAGCCGCACGTGCGCCATATAGAGCCCAAGGTCGGACGCCAGCGCGTCCTGATACAGCGCCATGGCATCGGCGGGCCGGTGCGAGCGCTGCTTGAACAATGCGAGCAGATAGCGGAAGTCGTTGGTGCCGAGGTCCAGCTGAATGAGCGAGTCGCCAGCCTCGTGTTTGAGCGAGCGATCGAGCAGCACCTGGATGTCCGCGATCGCGCGCGAATAGCTGCCGAGATGAGCGGCCGCGAGGCCGCGCAACCAGAAGATGCCGCTGGGGATCGAGTCGACCGGCTGGTCCTTATAGCGCCGCTGGGCGTACAGATCGAACGCGTTGTAGGACAACTCGTAGCGCCAGCCGAACTCACTCAACCCGAGCAGGAGCAGGTAGACCGTGGTGTTGTCTCCGTAATCGGGGATCGCCACGATGTCCTGCTTGGCAGGCGGCGCCCCCAGCACGCGGAAATCCACCAGCGGGTCGATGAGAAACGCGCGATGCTCGAGCCGGTCGGATTCGCTGACCGCAGCCTGCCAGGCGGGCGGCACCTTCCCCTTGCGAACCTCGTCCCACAGCTTCGGGCGGCGATCGTAAGGCAGATAAGCGAGCAGCAGCCACGCCGGGGCGTAACGCGGGTCGATACTCACCGCTTCGCGCGCGACCCGCTCGGCATCGTCGTACCGCTTGGCGAGGTCGTACCCCAGCGCCAGGCGATACAGCGTCCCGGCATCGAGCGAATCGCGCTGCGCCGCGGACTCCAGCTCAGGCAGGGTGGCTGGCCGTTCGGCCTGCCCCGCGGCCTGGGTGGGGCAGAGGACGGCTAGCACAAGAACAACGACCGGACGGCGAAGCACCTGACTCTCCCTCGAAGGGCGCGAGGTGACCAGCGAGCGTGCCCGAAAAACATGTGGCATCTGCGAGGGGAGCGACAGGGCGTTCCTGCGGCAGCGACGGGCGGAGGCGCGACAGGGCCTTCGCGCGTGGACTGTGATCCACATCATGAAGGCCCAGTATATTTGCACGGCTCTTCCCCACCTCCCCGTGCCTCGGAGCTTTCATGGACGCCGCCGCGAAGAAGACCGTCTTGCGTCACTTTCCCTACGGCCTGTACGTGGTGACCGTCGCGCACAAGGGGGAGGAGCACGCTATGACCGCGAATTGGGTCACCCAAGCGGCATTCGAGCCGCCTATGGTGGCGGTGGCAGTGGAGAACACGTCGCGAACGATCGGCATGATCCGCGACGCGCGCTATTTCGCCGTGAGTCTCCTTTCCTCGGACCAGCGCGAGCTGGCGGGCAAGCTGGGACGGTCCTCGGAGCAAGCGCCGCAGAAGCTCAAAGGGATCAAGACCAAACCCGCCCCCGTCTCGAAGATTCCGGTGCTGGCCGAGGCGTTCGGCTGGGTCGAGTGCCGGGCGGTCGCTTCGTTGCCGTCCGGGGACCATACGCTGGTGCTGGGTGAAGTCGTGGAGGCCGGCGTGGAGAACCCCGAAGCGCAGCCGCTGACGCTCGCGGAGGCGGGGTTCAAGTATTCGGGATAGACGTCGCGAAAAGCTATCGGCTATCTGCTGTCAGCTACCAGCTATCGGCCATCAAGTCTTGCGGTAGACGATCTTCCCACCGACGATCGTGACGGAGACCCGCACGGTGGCGAGCGATTCCGGCGCCATCGTGAACAGGTTGTGATCGAGCACCACCACGTCGGCGTCCCGGCCGGGCGCCAGTGTCCCCCATTTGTTTTCCGCGAAGACCGCCCAGGCGTTACTCGCCGTGTAGGCGCGCAGGGCCTCGGCCAGCGTGACCTTCTGCTCCGGCACCCACCCGTCGGGGTGTTGGCCGTCGAGGGTGCGGCGCGTGACGGCGGCATACACCCCCCACAGGGGGTCGAGCGTCGCCACGGTCCAGTCGGACCCGAACGCCAGCGGCGCCCCGGTGTCGAGCAGGGAGCGGAAGGGATAGGTGGTCTTGATCCGCTCGGGTCCGATGCGCTGCTGGACCCAGCGGCCGTCGTCGATGGCATGGTAGGGCTGTACCGACGGAACGATATGTAAACGCCCGAACGCCGGGATCTCCACCGGCCGGAGGTGCTGGGCGTGCTCCACGCGGAAGCGGCGGTCGCGGGCGCCGTGCACGCGCGTCACGCTGTCGTAAATCGCGAGCAGGATCGCGTTGGCCCGGTCACCAATGGCGTGCACCGCGACTTGGAGCCCGGCAGAATCGGCGTTACCGATCCACGTCCGCATGTCCGCTTCGGAGTTCTGGAGCAGGCCGCGATAGCCCGCTGAGTCGTCATACGCATCGAAGAAGTACGCCGTCCGCGATCCCGCCGAGCCGTCCATGAATCCCTTCAGACCGCCAATGCGCACCCAGTCGTCGCCCGGACCGCTCGCGCGAATGGTGTCGGCGACCGCCCGCCACTGGTCGATCGGCAGGTACAGGTAGACGTGGAGGGTCATGCGACCGGCCCGCTCCAGCCTCCGGTAGCTCGCGCGGTCGGCCCAGGACGCCGACATATTGGCGGTGGCGGTGACACCGAGCGACGCGGCGTAGGCGAGCGCGCGTGCCACGGCTGAATCGGTCTCTTCGGGCGTCCGGTCAGGGACGGCCCTGTAGATCAGACCGAGCGCCTGGTCCTTGAAAATCCCGGTCGGCTCACCGGTGCGCGCGTCGCGCAGGATCTCTCCCCCCGACGGCGTGGGCGTGTCCTTCGTCACGCCCGCGACCTTGATCGCGGCGCTGTTGGCAAGCGCCTCGTGGCCATCGACCCGGCTGATGAACACGGGGTTATCAGGCGAGACGGAGTCGATCCACTCCCGGCGGGGCAACGGCTGACCGGGCCACAGGGTATGATCCCAGTCCCCGCCGAGAATCCACTGGCCCGGCTGCCTCGTCTTCGCGAAGGCCGCGATGCGCCGAACGAACTCCTGGGGCGTCGTCGCATCGCGCAGGTCGAGCGACGCGAGCTGAAAGCCGCCGTCGACGAAATGGGTGTGTCCGTCGGCGAAGCCCGGCAGGACGAGCCCGCCCTGGGCGTCGACGATCTGCGTGCCGGACCCGATGTACTGCGCGATGTCTGCGGAGTCCCCGACGGCCAGGATCTTCCCCGCACGGAGCGCGACCGCGCCGGGCTGCGCCGTGCCTGACGACACGCCGGTCCAGACCATCCCGTGCAGCACCACAGTATCCGCTTTGGGTCCACAATCGGCGAGGAACAGCAGGAGCACGGCAGTGGCGAGCGACGCGTAGCGCATGCAGAAACCTCTCCTGGTCAGCGGAGCTTCGTGACTCGGCGGATCGTGTCGATCGCTGCCAGCGGATCGATGCCGGAAGCGGCCGCTTTCGGGGAGGGGGCCGCCTGGATCGCGTCGCGGATGTCGATCAGCACCTCCAGCAACAATTGCTCTCGCTGGTAGGCGGCGTCGAGATCGAGCATGCGCCGCTCGTCGCCAGCGGTCTTCGCCCGGTCGTACGCCTCGCGGTAGACGGTCTCGAGGTTGGCGAGGATGCGGTCACGCGGTCGTGGACTCATGAGCCGGAAAGATATAGGTTCGGCGCATGAGCCTCAAAGGCAAGCGCGTCCTCTTCTTCGCCGCCGCCCAGTACGAAGAGCTCTGGTATCTGCCACGCCGGGTGGGTGCCTATTTCTGCGAAGATCCTGCGCGGTAAGCGCGCCACGAGCGTGCGCGCGATCAAAGACGACATGGAAAACGCCGGGGCCATATGGGAGGACGCACCAGTCGTCGTGGACGGCAA
>JBGPIW010000146.1:0-6147 GCA_041485045.1 Gemmatimonadota bacterium
CACCGTGCTGGTCGCGGGATCGTTTCACACTGTCGGCGATGCGATGGCGCGCTTGCCCGGGTTTGCGCCGATCGGCTAAATTGCTGCGATGCAAGGGAAAGCGCTCCCCGGCTTTCGTGATTTCTACCCCGACGACACCGCCCTCCGCAACCATATTTTCGCCACGTGGCGAAAGGTCGCCGCGCGGTACGGCTTCGAGGAGTACGACGGACCGCCCCTCGAGCCGCTAGAGCTCTACACTCAGAAGAGCGGGGAAGAGATCATCGGGCAGCTCTATCACTTCACGGACAAGGGCGAGCGCGCGGTCGCCTTGCGGCCGGAAATGACGCCGACCCTGGCCCGGATGGTCGGGGCCAGAGCTCAGGCGCTGAAAAAGCCGATCCGCTGGTTCTCGATTCCGCAGCTGTTTCGCTACGAGCGGCAGCAGCGCGGGCGCAAACACGAGCACTTTCAGCTCAATATGGACATCATCGGGGAGGCGGGCCCCGGGGCCGACGCGGAGGTCATGGCCGCCGCCCTCGATGTCATGCGGGCGCTCGGTCTCGGGGCGCAGCAGATCCGCCTGCGCGTCTCGGATCGCCGGGTGATCGTCGCCGAGCTGGTCGACACCCTCGGTGTCGCGCGCGACAAGCTCGAGTCGGTGTTGGGGATTCTGGACCGGTCGGAGCGCGATGCGCGCTGGGCTCCCCACCTGGGCGAGGTCCTGGGCGCGGCCGACGCGCAGCCGGTCATCCAGTTCTTCCACGACCTGCGGCAGCCCGATCAGGTGCGGCGGCTGCGAGGCTCGCCCACCGCCGATCCGTTGAACGAGTCGGTCTCCCGCCTCGAGGCGATGGGGCTCGGAGAATTCGTGGAGATCGATTTTCGAATCGTCCGCGGCCTGGCGTACTACACGGGGATCGTGTTCGAGCTGTTCGATGCCGGGAAGCAGCTCCGGGCCATCTGTGGCGGCGGACGCTACGATGGACTCATGAAGGATATCGGCGGTGTCGACCTGCCCTGCGTGGGATTCGGCATGGGGGACGTGGTGCTTGGCGAGATGCTCCAGGAGCACCGCCCGCCTCCAGCCCCGGACTCGCACGGCGTGTTCTTGGTGTCGGTGGGCGGAGATGATCTGCCGGCCGTCCTCAAGCTGGCGCACGAGCTGCGGGATCAGGGGGTGGCCGTCGAATACGCCCTGAAACTGCAGGCCATTCGCAAGCAGCTCGAGCTGGCCGCGGCCCGGGGCGCACGGCGCGCCGTCATCATCGGCCCGGAGGAGCGGCAGCACGACATCGCCGTGGTGAAAGACCTCGTAGCGGGAGCGGAGACCCGCGTACCGTTTGGAGCGCTCGCCAATGTGTTGGGAGGACGATGAGTAAGGTCAATCTGGCGCAGAAGTTCTCGCAGATCGCCGACTTCTGGAATCCCAGGATCGCCGGTGAGCTGAACGGGCAACTGGTGAAACTCGTCCGATTCCAGGGTCCGTTCGTCTGGCATCACCACGACCGGGAGGACGAGCTGTTCTATGTCGTTGCCGGAAGGTTCCGTATGGAGTTCCGCGATCGGTCCGAGTGGATCGAGGAAGGGGAGTTCATCATCGTCCCGCGCGGCGTCGAGCATCGTCCCGTGGCCGACACGGAAGTTCAGGTCATGCTGTTCGAGCCCCGTACGACGCTGAATACCGGCAACGTCCGCAACGAGCGTACGCTCGAGCGGCTGGACACGATCTGACATGCCCCAGGCACAGAAGATCACGCCCCGCGCCAAGGATTTCAGCGAGTGGTACAACGACGTCATCATGCAGGCCGAATTGGCCGACTATTCGCCGGTACGCGGCTGCATGGTCATCCGTCCCTACGGGTATCGCATTTGGGAGCTGATGCAGCGTGCCCTGGACGACAGGATCAGGGACACCGGACATCAGAACGCGTATTTCCCGCTCTTCATCCCGATGAGCTTCCTCGCCAAGGAAGCCGAGCACGTGGAGGGATTCGCAAAAGAGGTCGCCCTGGTGACGCATACGCGTCTGAAGGCGACGGGGAAGACCGGGGTGGGCGCCGTCATCGTGGACCCCGAGTCCGCGCTGGACGAGCCATTGGTGGTGCGACCCACGTCCGAGACGATCATCTATGCGATGTTCGCCAAGTGGATCCAGAGTTATCGCGACCTGCCGATGTTGCTCAACCAGTGGTGCAACGTGGTACGCTGGGAGCGGCGCACGCGACTGTTCCTGCGCACCACGGAGTTCCTGTGGCAGGAGGGGCACACGGCCCACGCCGACGAAGCGGACGCCGAGCGCGAAGCGCGCCTGATCCTGGGCATCTATCGGTCGTTCGCCGAAGAATGGCTCGCGATGCCGGTGCTGACGGGCGTCAAGACCGACAGCGAGAAGTTCGCGGGTGCGCTGCGCACCTACGCGATTGAGGCGTTGATGCAGGACCGCAAGGCCTTGCAGGCCGGTACGTCGCACCACCTTGGCCAGAACTTCGCCCGGGCGTTCAATGTGCAGTATCAGACGGCGACGGGCGGGCTCGAATACGTCTGGAATACCTCCTGGGGGGTGACGACGCGGCTCATTGGCGGTCTCATCATGACCCACTCCGACGACAACGGGCTGGTGTGCCCACCGCGGCTCGCGCCGGTGCAGGTCGCCCTGGTGCCGATCTGGAAGACCGACGAGGACCGCGCCCAGGTGCTGGAGGTCGGGGCTCGGGTGGAATCGGAGCTGAAGGCAGCGGGTTTGCGAGTCGTGTTCGACACACGCGACGGTCTCAAACCGGGGGCGAAGTACTTCGAGTGGGAAGCGCGGGGCGTGCCGTTGCGACTGGAGATCGGTCCCAAGGACGTGGCGGCCGGGCAGGCGATGGCGGCCCGCCGGGGCGGGGGCAAGTCGCCGGTTCCGCTCAGCGGGATCGCCGCCACGGCGACCAAGGCGCTCGAGGAGATCCAGGCCGCGTTGTTCGCCGCCGCCCGGGAGCGGCGGGAAGCGGCGTCGGTTCGTGGGATCACGAAGGAGCGCTTCATCGAGTTCATGCAGGATCAGGGCGGGTTCGCCTACGGCGGATTCTGCGGTGGCGGGGAGTGTGAAGCGGCGATCAAGGACGTGACGGGAGCGACGGTGCGACTGCTCCCGGATCCGGAGTTCCGCTCTCCGGAGGTACCCAAGACCTGCATGTGGTGCGGCAAGCCGAGCGTCGCCGAGGCCGTGTGGGCGCAGGCGTACTAGGCTTCGACCCGGCGCTGCTCGAAGGGATTGCGGCGCGTGTCGGCACGCCGGCCTACGTGTATGGAGCGAACCTGATCCGCGCCCAGTATCACGCCCTGGACGACGCTCTGAAGGGCATCCCGCATCGTATCTGCTATTCGGTCAAGGCCAACGGGAACCTCGCCGTCCTCCGGGTGCTGCAACAGGTCGGGGCCGGGGCCGATATCGTATCGGTCGGAGAGCTGCGGCGCGCGCACGCGGCCGGCTTTGCCTCGGACCAGATCGTGTTCTCCGGGGTCGGCAAGACGTCCGCCGAGCTCGAGGAGGCCATCCGGTCTCGAATCGGCTTCCTCAACATCGAGTCGACGAGCGAGCTCGACGCGGTGATCGGGGCAGCGCAGCGCACCGGCCTCCGGTGCCGGGTGGGGATCCGGGTCAATCCCGACGTGGCGACCCAGACGCACCCATACACGAAGACCGGCGAGAAGACGGCGAAATTCGGAGTGCCGTTCGACGACGTGGTGAACGTTGCCCGGCGCATCGCGGCGGAGCCCGCGCTCGAGCTGCGCGGCCTGGCGATGCACCTGGGGTCCCAGCTCACCGATGTGGAGCCCTATCATCGTGGCACCGTGAAGCTGCTCGAGCTGGTCGCGGCGATCCGGGCCTCGGGCGTCGCGACGCTGGAAGCGCTGGATGTAGGGGGGGGCCTGGGTGTCCGGTACTTCGACGAGCGGGCGCCGTCGCCCAAGGCGTTCGCGGAGGCGGTCGTGCCGCCGATTCGAGCGTCGGGCCTGCAGCTCTTGTGTGAGCCCGGCCGCTACATTGTCGCGAACGCGGGACTGCTGCTGACCCGGGTGCTGTATCGCAAGTACGCCGGCGGCAAGGATTTCGTGATCGTGGATGCCGGCATGACGGACTTCGTGCGCCCCAGCCATTACAACGCGCACCACGACATCGTGCCGCTGAAGGACGGGGGCCGGACCGAACGGGTCGTGAACATCGTGGGCCCGATTTGCGAGTCGGGGGACTTTCTGGCGCTCGACCGCAAACTGCCCGTCGTCGAGCCGGGGGAGCTGCTGGCGGTGCTCGGCACCGGCGCCTACGGATTCGTCATGAGCTCCACGTACAATCAGCGCCCCCGGCCGCCAGAAGTGATGGTCGAGGGGGACAAGTACTTCGTGGCCCGCCCGCGCGAATCGCTCGACGACCTGATGCGGGGCGAGGTCTCCGAGCCCGCCGCGTGGCTGTCCGTATGAACCGGGTCCTGATCCTCGACTACGGGTCGCAGTTTACGCAGCTGATCGCCCGGCGCGTGCGTGAGGCGCACGTGTATTGCGAGATCCACCCGGCCGTGCGCGGCACGGACCTCGGGTTTCTCCGGGAGTTCGCGCCGCAAGGGATCATTCTCTCCGGCGGGCCCAACTCGGTGTTCGACCCCGGCGCACCCACCGCGGACCCGAGCCTGCTCGACCTCGGCGTCCCGGTTGTGGGCATCTGTTATGGCATGATGCTCATCGCGCGCCTGGCCGGCGGTACGGTCACGCCCGCGAGCGAGCGGGAGTACGGGCGCGCCGACATTACTGTGCTGGAGAATGCCGGGTTGTTTGTGGGGTTCGACCTTGGGTCCGCCACGACCGTATGGGCGAGTCACGGTGACCGCATCGTTACCGCGCCGCCCGGCTTCCGCACGACGGCATCCAGCGCCAACGCCCCCATTGCGGCCTTCCAGCACCAGACCAAGGCGCTTTCCGGCCTGCTGTTCCACCCCGAGGTGGCCCACACAGTTCGCGGCGGCGAGATCCTGGCCAATTTTCTGTTCGGCATCTGCCGCTGCACACCCGATTGGACCCCGGGACACTTCATCGAGCAGGCCGTGGGGAAGATCCAACAGACGGTCGGACCGACCGGGCGGGCGATTTGCGGCTTGTCGGGGGGCGTCGATTCCGCGGTCGCCGCGGCCCTCGTGCACCGCGCCATCGGTGAGCGGCTCACCTGCATCTTCGTCGATCACGGGCTGTTGCGGCTGCACGAGCGCGACCAGGTGGAGCGCACGTTCCGCAAGCACCTGGGCATCGATCTCCGGGTGGTGGACGCGAGCGCGCGGTTCCTGGAGGACCTCGCCGGCGTCGAAGATCCCGAAGAAAAGCGGCGGCGGATCGGGCACATGTTCATCGACGTGTTCGAAGACGCCGCGCGGCACGTCGCAGGCGACGTGGGATTCCTGGTGCAGGGCACGCTGTATCCCGACGTCATCGAATCCAGCTCGCCCCGGGGCGGCCCGTCAGTCACCATCAAGACGCATCACAATGTGGGCGGCCTGCGGCCGAACCTTCCGTGGACGCTGGTCGAGCCGCTGCGCGAGTTGTTCAAGGACGAGGTACGCCAGGTGGGACGCGAGCTGGGCTTGTCCGAAGAGATCGTCGGGCGGCACCCGTTTCCGGGGCCGGGGCTCGCCATTCGAGTGCTTGGGCCCGTGACGGGGGAGCGACTCGATCTGCTGCGGCGTGTGGACGCGCTCTACATCGAGGAGATCCGCGAGGCGGGGTTGTACGACCAGATCTGGCAGGCGTTCGCCGTGCTGCTGCCGATCCGCTCGGTAGGCGTGATGGGTGACGGTCGGACCTACGAGCATGTCGTCGCGCTGCGAGCGGTGACGAGCCGCGACGGCATGACGGCGGACTGGTTTCCCTTTCCTCCTGATGTGCTGGGGCGGATCTCGAGCCGGGTGATCAACGAGGTGCGCGGCGTCAACCGCGTCACCTACGACGTGAGCTCGAAGCCGCCGGCGACGATCGAGTGGGAATGACCGCCACCAGGGGTCAGATGTTCTTGTCTTCCAATAACTTGAGGAACTCGGCGGGCGTCTTGAGCCGCGCCAGGCGGTCCGGGACCTCGGGCTCCTTGGCGAACTGGGCGATCTTGCCCAGTACCGGCAGGTATTGGTTGGAGACCTCGAGGGG
>JBGPIW010000147.1:0-6139 GCA_041485045.1 Gemmatimonadota bacterium
ACCGTACACCCGCCCCGTCCCCGAGACGAACTGCCACATCCCGACGGCGCGGGCCCGGCTCACCGCCGAATTGGACAGCCCGCTCTCGATCAGCGTGAGGTAGACGAGATCCTCAGGGAGCCCCTTGGCCCGCAGGCGGTCGCGGATCATCCCTTCGTAGCGGGACAGCCGGGAGAGCCAGATGGCCATGCGATCGCGCGCATCGACCTGGAAGAATTCCAGGTACTCGAGCACCCGGCGATTCGCCGCGTAGCTCGTGACATCGATGTCGTAGGTCGGGGCGCTTTCCTCCCCCACGGGTGTCGCCCCTACGATCTCGCGACCCTCGGGTCCGAATAGCCGGACCGCCTCGCGCTCTACGTCTTCGCTGCGCACGGTGGCCGCGGGCAAAGTGCTGTCCGTGGCGGCCCGACCGGAATCCTGACGCGCGACGCTGATCGGGGCTGGTGCCGGCGCAGGCCCGGCCGCCGGAAGCGGACCCAACCGGGCCATCTGTTGATGGCCGGCGCAGGCCGCGAGGCCCAGAAAGAGGTACCAGGTCTTCGTCGCGTGTGGTCTCATCGTGTCGTCACGTAGTTCCCCAGAACGCGATTGGTGGCGTTCAAGACCGCCAGGGCTGCTCCGCGGGGCGGGTCGGTTTCCGTCAAGTACGAGCCAACCATACGCCAGGCACTCCCCTCCGAGCGCACCGAGAGGCTCACGATCACTACCGTCGCATCGAAAGCCCGGACCGATTTCACTCCCAGGAGCTCCAACTCGACGCCGGGCTGTACCGCATCCTGCAGCGCCTGTACGGCCGCCTCGGCCGAGCAGCGCAGCTCGCCGGCGTGGGACATCATCCCCTCGGCCGCTCCCGTGAACTCCCGGCCGTCGGTCCACGACAACTGCACCCGCGCGCGGCACCGGCCATCGGGAAGCCGATCGAACCCGAAGACCTGGAACCGCAGCCGTTCCGCAATCGCCGTTCTTCCGCTCATGCGATCCTCAATCGAAGTGCACTTCTATCTGATTGCGCGACGTCGGGTCCTGAGGAGCCTCGACCACGTCCACTTCGAGCCGCGGACGCCCCTGGTCGTCCCGCTCCGCCGAAATCACCAAGATCAGGCCACCGGCCAACTCGACCTTCAAATGCCGCAGGTCCGACCGGACAGTGACATTCCCAACCATCGCACCCCGCAACCGCTCCACCGCCGCTACCACGCGGCGCAGATCCTGAAGCGCCAGGGAGCTCATGTGAGGCGCTCAGCCAAGAGCCGGGCCAGCGCCGTTTCCGGTATCCGATCTGCATGCAGGAACAGTGCCGATCGTGACGAAGCCTCCACGGGATAGTCGGCCCAGAGCGCAGGTTCCTGCATCCTGCCCGAATCGACGCGGAACGACAGCCTGAGATGCCAGACGCAGGAGAGCGCCGGGCGCTCCGCCAGCGCCGCTACGTGCCAAACCTTGTCGCCGTAAGCGATTACGCGCCAGGCCATCGCGACCCTCAGAGGCGACCCAATATGCAGCTAACTGCAAGTCAGGTCAAGACTTCAGTCCCCTGAAGTCGCCAGGGCGCGAAAGCGAAGTGCGAGGTCTTTGGTAACGGGGCCCGCCGAGCCGGCACCGATCGACCGGCCGTCCAGACGGCTGACCCCCACCACCTCGGCGGCGGTTCCGGTGAGGAAGACTTCGTCGGCGGTATAGAGGTCGTAGCGATTCAGGGGGGATTCTTCCACTCCGTAGCCGGCGTCGCGCGCGAGCTCGATGACGGCGTCTCGCGTGACACCCCGCAGGATGCCACTCCACGGTGGCGGCGTGCGCAGCGTGTGGTTCGCGACGGCGAACAGGTTCATGCCGCTCGCTTCCGTCACATAGCCCGAGGCGTCCAGCATCACCACCTCGTCCACACTGGCCGCAATGCCTTCGATCTTGGCGAGGATGTGCGCGAGGTAGTTCAGCGACTTGACGCGCGGCGAGAGGTTTTCCCGG
Source organism: Gemmatimonadota bacterium (assembly GCA_041485045.1). Lineage (GTDB taxonomy): Bacteria > Gemmatimonadota > Gemmatimonadetes > Gemmatimonadales > GWC2-71-9 > DASTHG01. Next base: position 1,969 of record JBGPIW010000147.1, read on the forward strand.
TGGCTACTCGGCGTGGCGGCGGTGATGCAGGTCAGGCCCCGCTCGTAGCATTCCTGGGGCCACAGCCTGATGGTGTCGACGATGCAGATGACGGTCGGCTTGATGCACTTGCGCGGGTCGAGCCCGAGGTCCCCCGCCCCACGGGTGACGACCAGCCGGAGATAGGCGTCGCGCATGCCGCTCTTCGTGTACGCCTCGACGACCATCGCGCCCATCTGGGCCCGAACGAGGGGGATGTCGAGGCAGATGCCCTTCGCCGAAGCGTACAGGCGGTCGAGGTGGGCATCGAGCCGGAAGATCCGGCCGGAATAGGCGCGGATCCCCTCGAACACGCCGTCCCCATACAACAGGCCGTGGTCGAACACGCTGACCATGGCCGTGTCGCGATCGTAATACTTGCCGTCGATCCAGATGGTGGTCATGCCGGGGGAGTAATCTCGCTCCCCCGGCGGACCATGACAACCCTGTTCAGCCGCCTTCGTGCCCGTCGCCGCCGGCACCGCCGTCGTGGTCGTCTCCGCTATCGCCGTCGTCGTGGCCGTCGTGGTCCCGGTCCTCGAAGGCATCGATCGAGCGCTGGATGTTTTCGCGCACGAGCGCTTCGTTGACTCCACCGGCGTTCGCTGATCCCGGATCCACCACGCCGGACCCACCAGGGCCGGCGAACCACCCGGCGATGTTGAAACGCAGCGTGACACTCGCCACCGCATTGGCGCCGACCACGAGGGGCGGATCGATCCGCACCTCCTGCTCGGCCTCCAGGCCCGATTCGAAGGTGAAGTCGGTCCGCGTGCCGTGATGGCTGAAGGTGCCGGTGACGCGGATCGACACGCCGGCGAAATCGGGGTTGGCGGCAAGGAACGCAGAATCCCGCGGCAGCCGAGGCGCGTGAATCTTGAACTCGAGCTTGTCGTACTCCCCGGCGGGCGTGGTGACGTCGACGAGCGCCGCGATCGCCGTGTCGCCCAGGGGCAGCGAGGCGAGCACCGGCCCGGCCTTGATCTCCTCGCACCCCTCGTGATCCCGTTCGGCGATCGAGTCGTCGCCGGCGGTGGAGTCGTCGTGCTCCCCCTCGTCCTCCATGGCGGCGCTGTCGGACTCGCACGCCGCGACCTCGACCGGCTTGAGCTCGATGCGGCGAACGACGAGGTCCACACTGCGGATGATGACGGTATCGGAATCGGCCCGGATCAGGGTGGAATCGCCGGCGGCGAGCACGCTGGCGCCTGCGGCGGCCGTCGGCCGCTCGGCCGAGACGGCCAGCGCGATCCGGCCTCGTCCTGCACCGGGGCCCGCGCCGTCGGCGACACAGGCTGCGAGGCCGAGCGCGATCACCGGAATGATTGCCTTCATGAGTATGCCCCCTGGATTTCGAGTGCTGACTACTGCGGGGTACCTCCGAGAACCGGAGTCCGGCATGTGGCATGCCTCAGTTGCCGACCGCCGGCACATCGCACAAGCCATTGCCGCTCAACGCGTTGCCCCGTGACCAGAGGGGCCGGTCACGGGGCGGTTTGCGCTGAAACGAGTCAGTTGGCGCGTCGCGACACAGCCCACGCCCGACTCAGCTCCCTTCGTGATGGTCGTCGTGGCCGTCGTGATTGTCGTCCTCGAAAGCGTCGACCGACTGCTCGATGTTGTTCTTCACGACCCCTTCGTTGGGTCCGCCCTTGTTGGCCGATGCCGGATCGACCAGGGCACCGCCGTTCACGAACCAGGTGGAGACGTCCATCCGGATCGTGACGTTGGCGCCGGTGCCGGCGGCCACGTCGAGCGGCGGTGAGAAGGCGACCTCCTCCGACGCGTCGAGATCCGACGTATAAACGAAGTCGCTACGGGTGCCGCTGTGACTGAAGGTCCCGGTCACCCGGATCGAGATCGCCTTGAAGTTCGGGTTGGCGGCGATGAATGCAGCCTCCTGGCTCGACGTCGTGTCGGTCTTATGGATCTCGAACTCCAGCTGGTCGTACTGACCGGCGGGCGCATCCACGGTGACCGCGGCAGCCGTATTCGCCGTACCGAGGGGGAAGCTGGCCAGCACCGGCCCGGCTTCGAATTCCTCGCAGTCTCCGTTGCCGGAAACGCTGTCGCACGAGCTCGCTTCGAGCCGCTTCAGCTCGATCTTACGCAGCACGACATCGACCGAGCGCAGGATCACCGTGTCATTGCCGAGCGCGATCACGGTGCTGTCGCCGGCGGCCAGTACGTCCGGGCCCGCCAGGCCACCGGTCACCGAGGGCGCCGCCACGGCTCCGGGAGCTTGCCGGGCCGAGAGAGACAGGGTCACGTTGCCGCCGCTGCCGCTGTTCGAGCACGCTGCGGCGCCAACTAGGGCGACCACCGCCGCCGTTCGGCGGGCCGCCGACAACTTGCTGACGTTCATCTTGGACTCCAGGTCTGAGGTGTTTGCGTCGTCCCAACGACCTGGCAGCTTCGCACGGGGTGTGCCCCGAGGCGCGATCTCGATCCGCATACCCAGCAAGCGGTTAACGGAAGGGCGCGGGATCACACAGTCGAACGGTTGTATCGAAACGGGTCAGCGATAGGACACGGCGCGGCAGGTCGGTGCGGTCTTAGGGTTGGTCGTCCTCGATTCCATCACCATTCGCGTCGCGGAAGACCTTCAATGAGGTCCGGATATTGTCGCGCACGGTGGCTTCGTGGGGGCCGGCGAGACCTGCGGTCGCCGGGTCGATGAGGGTCTTGCCGTCGGCGCCGCGGAACCAGGAGGCCACATCCACCCGCAAGGTCACGTGCACGGAGTCGCCGTCGGCGACGGTGAGGACCGGCTCGAGCGTGATCTCCTCCTGCTCGTTGAACCCCGAGAGGAACGTGAAATCCCGACGCCTCCCTCCCCGGCTGAGCGTCCCCTCGACCCGGATGGATGCCTCGGCGAGGTCGGGGTTGGCCCGGAGCAGCGCCGTGTCGGCGGTGGACACCGGCCGGTGGATCACGGCCTGGAACAGGTTGTAGTCGGTGGCCGGCGCGTGCCGGGCGGACCGGCGAACGGATCCGCGACCGAGCGGCAGGTCGACCACCACGGGCGCGTCATCGAACTCGACGCACGGCGGGTTGTCCTCCCCTTGTTCTTCCTCGCATTCGTTCGCGACGGCGGGCGCGATCGCGAGCTCGGCGAGCACGATCCGAACGCTGTGGAGGAAGAGGGTGTCCCGCCCATGGACCAGCATGGTGTCGGTGGTGACAAGCGGCCCCGCCGAATCGCCGCCGGTCGCATGGCGGGCGGAGAGCTGGAACACGATGGCGCCGGCGGGGGGCTGCTTGGCGCGGCACCCGGCGACGACGGCCGTCGCGGCGAGCATGAGGTAAAACGATCTCGGCGTCACAGTACTCCTCTGGGGTACCAGCAGCGGTCTCGCGCAATATATTGGGGGCGGCCGTGAGTCCCAACGTACCCTTCGCATTGCGCCGGCCCTGGCTCATGACCAGGGACCTGTTCCACAACCGAGCGCGCCCGGACGTGGAGGCCCTGCAACGGATCGCCGATCCCGAGGCCTTCGTCTGGCGGGTTCTCCCCCACGCCGCGCGGACCTTCGCGGCGTGCATCACCCTGCTTCCGGCCGAGTCGGCCCGGGCGGCGGCGGTCGCCTACCTGTACTGCCGCATCCTCGACACCTACGAGGACCTGATCCCGCCGGCGCCCGAGCGGGAGGAAGCGCTGGCGGCGTTCGGCGGCCGGTTCCGGGTCGCGAATGGGGCCCTGCCGAGGGCGGCGCCACCCGTCGCTGCCGCGCGCGCGCGCGAGCCGAGGGATGGGACGCACGTGGTCCTCGTCAACCGGTGCCACCTGGTGGACGAAGTCTTCCGCACGTTGACGCCCCACACGCGGGACAACATCGCCGATCTCGTCGAGTCGATGGCATCGGGGATGATCTGGTCGTCGCGCACCTTCGGCGAGCAGGGAGGCGTATTACGGGACGAGGGTCAGCTGAGCCGGTACTGCCGCAACGTGATCGGACTGCCGTTCCTCTTCGCGGTCCGCCTGCTGCTCCAGCAGCGCAGGGGGGATTCCACCGTGTCCCCCGCGCTGCAGGAAGACTGCCTGTTGGCCGGCGAAATGGTGCAGCTCGCCAACGTCACCCGGGATATCGAGAAGGACCTGCGCCGAGGGATCGCCTATCATCCCGCCCTCCGGGACGATCTGGGACGATCG
>JBGPIW010000148.1:0-6118 GCA_041485045.1 Gemmatimonadota bacterium
ACGCCGCCCGCTTTCCCGCGTCCGCCGGCGTGCACCTGCGCCTTCACGACCACCCGGCCGCCCAGGCGCTGCGCGGCGGCCTTCGCGGCCGCTGGCGTGGTCACGACCTCGCCTTCCGGCACCGGGATCGCGTGACGGCGCAGGATCTCGCGCGCCTGGTATTCGTGCAGATTCACCCGGTCTCCTTCGTGAGGGTCGTGCCCGCCTCGCCACGCAGTGCCGCGAGACCCTGGGCCAGCTCGGCGATCACCGCGCGTTCGCCGCCTGAGCGGACGAAGTCCGCCGCGGCTTCCACCTTGGGACGCATGCTGCCCGTTCCGAGCTCCCCGCCCTGCAGCAGCCGGTCGGCATCGGCCAGCGACAGACGCCGCAGCGGCCGCTGCGCGGGCGTGCCCCACCCGGTGTACACGGCGTCCACGTCCGTGAGGATGAGCAGCACGCCGGCCCCGATGTCGTGTCCCAGGATCGCCGCCACCCGGTCCTTGTCTGCCACGGCGTCGATCCCCTCGAGCCCTAGCCCTGAGTCCTCATGAACCGGCGGCCCGCCGCCGCCGCACGCGATCACGATATAGCCCTCGCGCACCAGCGTCTGCACCATGGTCCGCTCGACGATCGCCACCGGCCGCGGGCTGGGGGCCAGGCGGCGCCACTTGCCGGGTTTCTCCTCCCGCACCGCCACGCCGCGGGTCCGCAACCGCTCGAGCCGCCCCGCGTCGAGGGCGTGGCCGATCGGCTTGGTGGGCGTGCGCAGCTCCGGATCGTCCGCCGCGCTCAACGTCTGCGTGATCAGGGTGACGACGGTGCGGTCCACCCCGGCGCGCGCCAGCGCGTTCTGGAGCGACTGCTGGATCATGTAGCCCATCCATCCCGCGGTCGCCGCGACCAGCACGCCGAGCGGCAGTGGCTCGACCGCCTCGGCGGCGAGCTCGTTGCGGGCCAGCTCGTCGCCCACCTGCGGGCCGTTGCCGTGCACCAGCGCGATGTTCCACCCGGCGCGCGCCAGGTCCACGATCGGGGCGAGGCTCTCGCGCGTGTGGCGAAACTGATTCGCGATCGTGGGCCGCTCGTGGGCGGGGGCGACGGCGTTCCCCCCCAGGGCGACGACGATCGTTCCCACTCCAGTCGGCCCGGTCGTCACGGCGGCGCAACCTACCGAGGAGCGCGCGGGTAGCGCAACAGGTCACGGAGCTGCCGGTAGACCTGGCCGAATCGCTCGAAGTCCCGGGCAGCGAGGGTGGAATCGAGCTGGGCGAACAGGCGCCGGACCTCCCCCCAACGTGCGAGAAGCGTGGTATCGGCGGCCCCCGGCGGACCGGCTTGCGCGAGGTCGCGCAGCGCCGCGCCGCTGCTGGTCCCTTCGCCGCTTTGGTTGCCCCACGTAACGAACACGCGCTCGAGGCGCGGGAGGTCGTGGCCGTGCCGGATGAAGCGCGCCTGCGACGAAGCCAGGTGCCCGTCCGCGAGCCACAGCCGCAAGGGACCGGGGATCGTGTCGCCGCTTCCCACCAGCAGCTGCGGGGGGGCATCGAGCGGGGGCGACGGCACAGACCACAACTCGGGGCCGTCGGGTCCGAAGCGCCCCACCAGAAACCCCTCGAACCTGCCGACACCCGCGTGGCCGGAGGTGAACCCCTGCCCGAGCCACCAGGCCGGATCCCCCGGCAGCGCCAGCTCGTACGGCTCGAGCGCCAGCGCGCGCCAGCTCTCGGAATCGGGTGCGGCCGCGAGGATCTGCCGCACCGCGAGCGCGAAGAGTCGCGACGGGTAGCGCAGCGCCCGGACCAGGCTCGCCGGCAGGCTCTCGGCGGGCGCCACGAGCGGTGCGAACAAACGCGCCCACGCGGCGCTGAGCGAATCCCCGCCGGGCGCGAGCCAGAGCCGTGTCTCTCCGGTGCCGGCGCGCACCGCACCGATCACGCCGGCCCGCAGGTAGCGGACCGGGCCGTCGGGCTGCCGCACCGGCTCCACCAGCGGAAAGGTCTCCGACGCAACGTAACCGGTGGCGCACCACCACAGCGCGCCGTCGGTCACCACCGGCTGGGGAGAGTCGAAGCGGGCGAAGGGCGCGAGCCGCTCCAACCGCTCCGTCGCGGTGCGCCGCCACAGCAGCCGCTCCGTGGGCGCGGTGGCGCGCGCCAACTCCGGACTTTGCAGCACCCACGCCAGCGCGATGCGGCGCCACGTCTCGTCGAGCCGGACACCTGAGCCCACGGCGGCATCGGCCGGGCCGATGACGGCGTATTGCGTGAACCCTTCACCGAACCGCGCGACCGGGTCGGCCGGCTCGAGTGGCACCGCCACCAACCCGGAATCGGTCTCCGTGAGGCCCACGGGACCGCCGGAGGCGGTCCAGCGACCGCGGTGCACCTGGGCCCATGTGGGCGGCGGCTGCAGCGCTCCGAGCGACGGATCGTCCGGCGCACGTGCCACGATCCACACGGGTGTCCCGCTGGCGTCGCGGCCCAGGCTCGTACCCGCCACCACTTCGTGTCCGCCGAGCGTCGCGCGCGCGACCGCGGCTACGCGATCCGGGCTCCAGAGGGGCTCCGCGGCCGCGAACGCCGCCATCGAGGCGTACCCTGGGGGACCGCCCAGCGGCTGACGCGCCACCCCAAACGCCAGGCTCGTCAGCGCCGCCCGGTCTCCAGCGTAGCCGTCGGCTCCGCTCCGCTGCACCACGGCGGGGAGCACCCAATACACGCCGAGCATCGAGAGCGCGACGAGCCCCCACCCGGCGGTGAGCCAGCGTACCCGATCCCAGGCCGCCCACACGAGACTGACGAGGGCGGCGAGCCCCGCAGCGGCGGTCACGGCCGGCGCTCCCGGGATGCGCACCGTGACGAGTCCGCCGCTCAACGTCCCGTGTAGGCCCGCCACGACCTCGGCGGGATCGAGCAGCCCACCCCAGGCAATGGCCAGCGCGAACCCGGCGAGAAGCACACCGAGGTGGGCCCGGGCGTGTGGGGAAGACTGGAGCCGGCCGCCCTGCCAGCGCAGCGATCCGATCCCGGCGTAGAGAAACGTCGCCAGCACTGCGGCCGTGAGCGTCGCCAGCAGGAGGAACTGCTGCCGATCGATCGACCAGGGAAGCGGTCCCAGGTAGTAGCCCAGATCCCGCCCCAGAATGGGATCCACCCGGCCGAACTGCGGCCCGCCGGCCGCGAGCACGGCTGCACGCCACCAATCGCCCGTGCCCCACGCCAGCCCCACACCGAAGACGAGACCCGTGATCACCGCAAGGAGGAGCAGCAGGCGCTGCGGCACTGCCTCGACGATTTCGAGGTTGCCGACGCGCCGCGGCATCTGGACCGAGCCGATCGCCCGGTACACGATGTAGAGATTGCCCGTGCCCCAGACCGTGGCGCCGAGCCAGACGGCCAGCTGCAACAGGCGCTGCAACGAGCGGGATTGCAGGTAGACCGCGCCGCCGGAGAGGGTGTCGGCCCAGGCGCGCTCGACGGTTTCCACGGCCAGCCAGCGGCCCCCGACGAGCAGCACCGCCAGCACCGCGGCGCCCACGAGCAGCGCGCGGCCGGGGCGCCGGCCGATCACGGCCCGGCGGCGTGGCGGGCGAGCCAGCCCTCCACCTCGCCGCGGTAGGCGGCGAGGGCCTCGGGCGCGCGCGCCTCGAACCGCATCACCAGCACCGGCTGCGTGTTCGACGCCCGCAGCAGCCCCCACCCTTCCGCGAACGTGATGCGCACGCCGTCGAGGGTGGAAACCGGGTACTTCGTCGCGAAGTCCTTGGCCGCGCGCTCGACGACGTCGAACTTCACCTCGTCCGGACAGGCGACGCGCAGCTCGGGCGTCGAGACGGTGTGCGGCAGGCCGGCGAGCAGCCGCGACAGCGGGCCGCCGGTGCGCGCGATGTACTGCAGCAGCCGCGCGGCGGCGAACAGGGCGTCGTCGAATCCGAACCAGTCGCCCCCGAAGAACATGTGGCCGCTCATCTCACCCGCCAGCGGGGCGTGCATGTCTTTCATCTTCTGTTTGATGAGCGAATGTCCCGTCTTCCACATCGTGGGCACGAGCCCCGCCCGCGTCAGCTCCTGGGGCAGCACCTCGGAGCACTTGACGTCGAAGATGACCGGGTAGCCGGTCCCCATGCGCTGCGCCAGGTCGCGGCCGAACAGCACCAGGAGGATGTCGCCGAACACCGGCGTGCCGCGCTCGTCCACCGCCCCGATGCGATCGCCGTCGCCGTCGAACGCGATGCCCAGCTCGGCGCCCTCCAGCACGACCGCGGACTGCAGGTCCCGCAGGTTCTCCACCACCGTGGGATCGGGGTGATGATTCGGAAAGGTGCCGTCCGATTCCGCAAACAGCGGCACCACGTCACACCCCAGGTCGCGCAGCGTCTCGATCGCCACGAGGCTCGTGACGCCGTTGCCGCAGTCGACCACGACCTTCACGCGACGGGGGAGCGGCGTGTTGCGCCGCACGATGGCCGCGCGGTAGGCCGCGAGAATGCCGCTGTCGTCCGAGCGCCGCCCGCCCGCGGCCCGGTCGAGCCGATCGGTCGCGATCATCTGGTACAATCGCTGGATGTCGTCGCCGAACACCGCCTCCCCCGTGAGCACCATCTTGAAGCCGTTGAACTCGGGGGGGTTGTGGGAGCCCGTGACCTGCAGCCCGCCGTCTACGGCGAGGACGTGGGTGGCGAAGTAGAGCGCCGGCGTGGGCAGGGTGCCGACGTCGACGACACTGCCGCCCGCCTCCACGATCCCCTGGGAGACGGCGTTGGCCAGGCCGGGTCCCGTGGGACGGTTGTCCCGTCCCAGGGCGATGTGCGGCGGGCGTCCGAGCCGCTCGTGGGCGAACGTTGCGAACGCCGCGCCCACGGCGCGTGCCAAGGCGGGTGTCAGCTGATCGCCCGTGGTCCCGCGGATGTCGTACTGGCGGAAGATCGTGGCGGGGACGTCCACGGGTCCCCCGGTCAATTCCCGGGCGCAGGGGTGGACTGGGCCGCGGCGGGCTGGATCGTCGCTCCACTCGTCTGGGTGAGATCGAGCAGGCGGTTGGGGCGGATCCCGAAGTACAGCACCGCGGCGATGCAAACGGCCAGGGCGGCCCCACCCAGCCGGCCGAGGCGGACGCCGGCATGTGCCTGGGCGAAGGGCGCCGGCCGCATGTACATCGCCATGATCACCGGGAGGTAATAGCCCGCGGACACGACGCTCGCCAGCACGAGCACGGCGGCGAGCCATCCCTTCCCCGCCGCGACCGCCGCCACCAGGATGTACCACTTCCCGATAAAGCCAGCCGTGCCCGGGAACCCGAGCAGCGACAGCATGCAGACCGCGAGCGCGAACGCGAGCCACGGCCGGCTGATCGAGAGGCCTGCGAGATCGTCGATCTGGACGTCGCTTTCTCCGCCGCGTCCCTTGGCGGCGAGCAGCGCGAACGCTGCTACGGTGGTGAGGCCGTAGGCCGCGAGGTAGAACAGCACCGCGGCGGACCCCTGCGCCGGTCCCGTCGCGACGGCCACGAGCAGGTAGCCCGCGTGCGCGATCGAGGAGTAGGCGAGCATCCGCTTCAGCGAGCGCTGCGCCAGGGCGACGAAATTCCCCAGGATCATGGTGAGCACGGCGAGCCCCACGACGATGCCGTGCCAGGCCGCGGTGGCCGAGAACGCCTCGATCAGCACGCGCGCCAGCGCGGCGAACGCCGCCGCTTTCACCGCGGTCGCCATGAATCCGGTTACGGGCGTCGGCGCTCCATCGTACACGTCCGGGGCCCACATATGGAACGGGACCGCAGCGACTTTGAACCCGAAGCCCACGAGCAGGAGCCCGAGTCCCGCGAGGAGCAGCGGGCTGCCCTGGAGCCCGAGGGAGACCACCTGGATGCCGATCAGCGTGAGGTTCGTGGTGCCGGTGCCGCCGTAGGCGAGGGCGACGCCGTACAGCAGGAACGCCGATGCGAACGCCCCCAGCAGGAAATACTTGAGCGCCGCCTCGGCGCCGCGCGCGCTGCGGCGATCGATGCCGGCCAGCACGTACACGGACACCGACATCAGCTCGAGCCCGAGGAAGATCACGATCAGGTCTTCGCCGCCGGCCATGAGCATCATGCCCAGGGTCGCGAAGACGAGCAGCAGGTAGTACTCGGGGGCCAG
>JBGPIW010000149.1:0-6117 GCA_041485045.1 Gemmatimonadota bacterium
CCTCTCGTGTGGTTGACCGACTGCGTCCCCCGCGTGCTCCGAAACCGGTTCCATTGGGATCCGGCGACCGGGTTGTTGACCGAGTCTGCGCCGCCGGGCGTTACGGTGGCCGCGACACTGCCGCCGGTGGTGGCCGACCCGACGCCGGTGCGTGATACCGCGCGGGCGGCGTCGGATACGCCGGCCCACGCGGCTGCTGCCGCTCCAGCACCGCTGCTGCCGCCTCCGGGACCGACCGTGCACGCCGCCCCGAACCCTATTACCGGCCTGCGGTTGCGCCACGTCGTGATCATCGATCCGGGTCACGGTGGCCGCGATCCCGGCAACCCCGGCCGGTTCTTTCCGAAAGGAACCACCGAGAAGGACGTCAACCTCGCGATCGGGCAGCTGTTGCAGGCCGAGCTCGCGCGCCGGGGAGTCGCGGCCTCGCTCACCCGGACGACCGATACGCTGATCGACTTGCACGACCGGGCGGGGTATTGCCGCGACGCCTGCGATCTCTTCGTCAGCGTCCACGTGAACTCGATGCCGACGGGGCGCCGCAGCCCGGTGGCGAACGGCATCGAGACGTACTTCTTGTCCGAGGCGAAGACCGAGGATCAGCGGCGCGTGGCCCGGATGGAAAACGACGCGATCCGCTACGAATCACCCGATGCCCAGGTCGTAGAAGGGGCGCTCGCCACGATCGTCAAAGACCTGCAGCAGAACGAATATCTGCGCGAGTCGGCACGGCTCGCCGAGCTGGTGCAGCAGCGGGTCGCCGCGGTGCATCCGGGGGAGGATCGTGGCGTGCAGCAGGCCGGATTCTACGTGCTCACCAGCGCGCGCCGGCCCGCGATCCTGGTGGAGACCGGGTTCGCGACCAATAAGGAGGACGGCACGTTTCTGACGTCGGCCGCGGGTCAGCGCAAGATCGCCGGGGCGATCGCCGACGGCATCGTCGGCTACCTGTTGGATCTCGAGCGCAAGCTCGCCGTGGGCGGGGCGCCGTGATCCGGCGCGCCCAGGGAGCGAGCGTGCTCGCCCTCGTGCTCGCGGGCTGCGCGTACTACAACGGGCTGTGGAGCGCCGAGCGTCTGGCGCGAGAGGCGCGCCGGCAGGAAGCGCGCGGGATGACGGCCGAGGCGCGACTCAGCTGGGGACGAGCGGCCTCGAGAGCGGAGTCGGTCCTGGTGCACCACCCGTCGAGTCGTTGGGCGGACGACGCGCTGGTGCTGCAGGGGGAAGGGCTGGCGCGGAGCGGGTCCTGCGCCGCAGCGGCGAAACCACTCGACCGCGCGCTCCGCGAAGTGAACGACGACGCGCTGCGGGAGCGCGCGGCGCTGGCGGCGGCCCGCTGCGCGGTGACCCAGAGGGCCGGAGGGCGTGCGGAGCGTCTGCTCGAACCGGTGCTCGAGTCCAAGGACGCGCAGCGCAGATCCACAGCGGCCTACCTCGCCGGTCGCGCTGCACTGTTGCGCGACGATCCGGCGACCGCCGCGGCGCGGTTCGCGCGCTCCGACGTGCCGGAAGCGGCACCCGCGCGGGTCAGCGCGCTCGCCGCCGCCGGCCGGGCGCGGGAGGCCCTGGCTGTGGTGGACAGCGTCGCCCGCCGCGACGACGACGAAACCCGGTGGACCGACGCGCTGGACGAAGTCGCTTCGACCGCCGGCGTGGAGACCGCGGCCGACGCGCTCGACCACCTGCTCGCTCGGGGTCGGCTCCGCGCGGGAGTGCGGGCACGCCTCCTCATCGCCGACGGTGACCGGTTGAGACAGACGCGTCACTTCGAGCGGGCCGCGGCCCGGTATGACGCGGCGGTGGAGCTCGTGCCGGATTCCGCCGAGGCGGGCGTGGCCCGGGTCCACGCCCTCATCGGCGACGTGGCCCAGCTCCAGTCGCTGGACGACTTGGACTCCGTCTCGGCGCGCCTGGAGGTGCTGACCAGCACGCTCGCTGGAGCGCCGCTTGGCGAGGCGCGGGATTTGGCACGGCGGATCAATGATGCGTGGCAGGCCGACACGTCCGAAGGCGCGGCGTTTCGCAGCGGCGAGCAGGCGCGCGATTCTCTCGCGGCGCCCGCCCTTGCCGCCGCCTTGTTCCGCCGGTTCGCAGCCCGTCACCCCGCCTCGCTGTTCGCCCCCAAGGCGCTGATCGCGTCGGGGCAGCTGCAACCGGAGACGCTCGATTCGGTCGAGACCGTGCTGCGGACCCGCTATGCCGAGTCGCCCTACGCGCTGGCGTTCCACGGAGCCTCGAGCCCTTTATTTCAGGCCACGGAAGACTCGCTCGCTATCGCTCTGGGCGTCGCCCGGTCGGTCGTGCTGACCGCGACCGCTTTCGGGTCCCGCGTCGCGCCGCCGCGCACCGGCCCGCGCGGGCCTGACTTGGACCCACCGCCGGCCATCGCCGGTCGAGGACAGCCCAAGTCGCCAGCGCCACGGCGACCGACCCCCACGCGTCGTCCGGGTGAGCGTCCGACCGTGCGTCCAGCGGAACGGCCGGACGCACGTCTGTGACCGCCGTCGAGGTGCTCGGCGCGCGGTTCCAGAACCCAGTCTTGCTCGCCGCCGGCACAGCCGGCTTCGGACACGAGGTCGGCCGCGTGATCGACCTCGAGGCGCTGGGCGGGATCATCACCAAGGCGGTCACGCCGGAGCCGAGGCGCGGGCATCCGGGTCCGCGCGTCGCGGAGTTCTCGGGGGGCATGCTCAACGCCGTGGGGCTCGCCAATCCCGGCCTCGATGCCGTCGCCCTCCACGAACTGCCCTGGCTGGCGCAGCACCTCACCCGCGCCCGCGTGCTGGTCAACGTGGCCGGAGCGACCGTCGATGACTACGAGCAGGTGCTGGAGCGGTTGAGCTCCTTCGCCGTGATCGTTGCCTTCGAGATCAATGCATCGTGCCCCAACACCGCTGCGGGCGGCCTCGAGTTCGGTGCGTCGCCCGCCGCATTGGCCGATCTGGTGCGACGCTGTCGACGCCGCACGACCAAGCCGCTCGTGATCAAGCTTTCTCCGGCCCTTCCCGACATCACCGCGATGGCGCTGGTGGCCCAACAGGAGGGCGCCGACGCCGTCAGCCTCGTCAACACCCTGCCGGGCACGGTGGCCGGGAAACTGGGGTTGGGCTTCGGCGGCGTAAGCGGGCCGGCACTCTTGCCGGTGGGCGTGCTCGCCACCGCGCGCGTGCGCGAGCGGGTGGGCATCCCTGTGATCGGCGTTGGAGGCATCCGGACGGCCGCGGATGCCCGAGAGTATCTCACCGCCGGGGCTTCGCTCGTCGCCGTGGGCACCGCGGCGCTGGCGGACCCCCGTGTGCCGGAGCGGATCGCGCGGGAGCTCGCCCGTGGCTGAGCTGGTGGTCGCCTTCGACGTCACCGCGGGACGGGACGCCCTGGCCCTGGCCGACCGGCTGCCCGGCTTACGGTGGGCAAAACTGGGCTCGATGCTGTTCGTGCGCGAAGGGCCGCTCTTGGTGAAAGAGTTTACCGCGCGAGGGGTGCAAGTCTTCCTCGACCTCAAGTGGCACGACATTCCGAGCACGGTGGCCGAGTCGGTGGCGGCGGCCCGTTCTCAGGGAGTCGCCATGGCTACCGTCCACTGTCTCAGCGGTCCGGCCGTGCTCGCCGCGGCCGCCCAGGCCGCCGGCCCGGAGCTCTCACTCGTCGGGGTGACGCTCCTGACCTCCCACACGCCGGCGGAAGCCGAGCAGATTCTCGGCCGCGGCGTACCCGATCTGGGGGTCGAAGCGACCCGGCTGGCGAAGCTGGCGCTCGGGGCGGGGTTCCGCGGGGTCGTGGCATCGGGGCATGAGCTGGGGATGTTGCGGGCCGCGCTGGGGTCCGAGCCGTGGATCGTCGTACCCGGGATACGGGCTCCGTCCGACGCGGTCGACGACCAGGCCCGCACGGTGACCCCGCGTGAAGCGGTGCGCTGGGGGGCGACCCACCTCGTGGTCGGCCGGCCGATCACTCGGGCTCCGGACCCGCGGGCGGTGTACGAGGAGTTCCTGGAGGCGCTGTGAGACGCAATTGGTGGTGGGTCCTCGCCGTATTGAACGGGCAGCTGGCCGCGCAGGGTGGGCTCGACGCGGCGGCGCAGCGGGCGCGTTCCGCGTGGTTGGCGCACGACCCGGCGGCGTTGTTGCGGGGCAGCCCGGGGGTGGTCCTGCAGATCCGCGGCGCCGACCCGTCCTCGGCGATCGGCCGCGATCAGGCGGGGGAGCTGCTGTCCCGGTTCTTCAGGACGTCGGTGGAGCGAAGCGTCGAGATTTCGGTGGCCCGCGAGGTCGAGGAGGGACGCGGCTACGTGGAAATGGTGCGGCGCTTCAGCATCTCGGGCACGAGCGAGGAACGGCGGGAAACCGTCTTCCTGGGACTCCGCTGGTGGGGCAATCAATGGGTCGTTGTGGAGCTGCGTTCGGCTCCCTGAAAATCCCGTAATCGCGCCCCTTGCGAGCACTTACGCCCTAGTCTATAGTTCAAGGCTCAATAAGACCTTTCATGCCGGAGTGGATGCCTTGAAGGTGCGCACCAGCGTTCGACCAATCTGCGAGCATTGCAAGGTGGTACGGCGACGTGGTGTGCTGCGGGTCATCTGCAAACGCAGTCCCAAGCACAAACAACGGCAGGGCTGAGGCATGGCACGTATTGCCGGAGTGGATCTGCCGCGTGACAAGCGAATCGAATTCGCGCTCCCGTACATCTTTGGAATTGGTCGCAGCAACGCCAGGCGCATTCTGGTGGAGACGGGGGTGAGCGCCGACACGCGCGTGCGCGATTTGCGCGACGCGGAAGTCGCCCGGCTGCGCCAGGTCATCGAGCGGGACTACAAGGTCGAGGGCGCGTTGCGCACCGAGACCGCCATGAATATCAAGCGGTTGATGGACATCGGCACCTATCGCGGAGGACGGCACCGCAAGGGATTGCCGGTGCGTGGACAGCGCACGCATACGAACGCTCGGACCAAGCGAGGGCCGCGGCGGGCGATTGCAGGCAAGAAAAAACCGTCCCTGAAAAAATAACTGGCGGGCATGGCACAAGCGAAAGCAGCCGGCGCGAAGCGCGCCAAGAAGGTCGTGGAAGCGGAGGGCATCGCGCACATCACGGCGACGTTCAACAATACGCTTGTCACGATCACCGACATGCAGGGCAACACGATCACCTGGGGCTCCTCGGGGAAGGCGGGGTTCAAGGGATCGAAGAAATCCACGCCGTTCGCCGCGACGGTGGCCGCCGAGCAGGCGGCCCGGGAAGCGGTGAACCTCGGCGTGAAACGGGTGCACGTGCGCGTGCAGGGGCCCGGTTCGGGCCGCGAATCCGCGATCCAGGCGCTCGCCACCGCGGGACTCCAGATCCGCTCGATCCGCGACGTGACGCCGATCCCGCACAACGGGTGCCGCCCGCCCAAGAAGCGGCGGGTCTAGGCCATGTCGCGCTACACGGGTCCTGCCTGCAAGCTGTGCCGACGTGAAGGCACGAAGCTCTTCTTGACGGGCACGCGCTGCCTCACGGAGAAATGCGCCGTCGAGCGGCGCGCGTACGCGCCGGGCCAGCACGGCCAGTCGACCGGCCGGCGCCGCAAGGCGTCGGAGTACTCCAAGCAGCTGCGGGAAAAGCAGAAAGTGAAGCGCATCTACGGACTCTCCGAGCGCCAGTTCCGCAACGTGTTCGAGCGCGTGTTGAAGGAGCCCGGCGTGACGGGTGAAGCGTTGCTGATCGCGCTCGAGACCCGATTGGACAACATGGTGTACCGGATGGGCTTCGCCATCTCCCGGCGCCAGGCGCGGCAGCTCGTGCGGCACCGGCACATCCAGGTCAACGGCCGGACGGTGGATATCCCGTCCTACCGCATCCGACCCGGGGACGAGGTGAAGGTCGTGGAGGCGAGCCAGGAGCTGGTGCCGGTGAAGATCGCGCGGGAGCAGTTCACGCGCATGCAGCCGGTGAGCTGGATTCAGGTGGATGGAGACAAAGCCGTCGGACGAATGACCGAACGGCCCACGCGCGAGACCATTCCGATCGCCGCGCAGGAACAGTTAATCGTCGAGCTTTATTCCAAGTGATGACGACTCTCGATTTGTCGGGGCTTGTCCGGCCGCACCTGGTCGAAATGACCAAGCGCGAAGACAACCCGAA
>JBGPIW010000150.1:0-6114 GCA_041485045.1 Gemmatimonadota bacterium
ATTCTGGGTCTGGGGTTCCGGGACGATCACGACCTCATGCTCCAGGTGGGTCGCGCGCTGTTCCGCGAGGGCGTCCTGGATCAGGCACGTCGTTTCTTCGAAGTGGCGCTGGCCGCGCACGGCGACTCGGCGGAAGCCGCCGCCTGCGTCGGCTACGCCGCTCACCGGCTGGGCGACGAATCGGGGGCGCTCTATTGGCTGCGGCGCGCGCTCGAGCTCGATCCCTCCCAGGCGGAGGCCCGGATCTACCTCGCCAATCTCCTGTACGACCGCGGGGAGTATGAGGCGGCGTTGTTCCATGTCGAGCGAACCGAGCCGGACGACCATGTCGACACGCTGGCGATCTGGCGGCTGCTCGAGTTGAAGCGGAGCGTCTACAAACTCCCGGAGCACGACCCCGAATTGGCGCAATGGCACGCCCGGTTGAACGAGCTCACGGCCGAGGCCTCACCTGACGACCTGCTCCTGGCGGAGATCGCGGCGATCGGGTCCGACGGGCAGGTGCGCGACCCCTGGCAGCTCGAGCTGTTCGGGACGCTCCTCACCGAGCTGCAGGGGATGCGTAAAGGCGCCGCCGGGGCCGACATCCACCGCATCGGCACGCGGGCAGGCCGGATCTACGTCGGCACCTGGGAGGAAATCGTCCGCCAGATGAAGGACGATGCGGCGGAGTGGGCCGGGGGGTCGGTGGAAGACTACATGGCCGCGAGCGCCAGGCTCGGGCGGCAGGAGACCGGCGTGACCATCCCCGCCACCGATGCCGAAAGCTTCCTCCGCGGTAGTGCGGAGGCGGGGCTGCTGCGGATCCTGCTTTAGGTCTTTTTCAGCTTCATCCCCAGCGCGAGCGGCCCGTCTCCCAGGGCCACGAGGCTCAGTGCCCCGGCAAGCAGCAGCGCTTCGAGCTCGAAGCTCCGGCCGCCGGGAAGCTGGACACGCAAGATCGCCACCACCATCTCCACGGCGAAGCAGATGGCCCAGCCCCGCGTCAGCAGGCCGAGCAGCACGCAGGCCGCGCCGACGGTCTCTATGCCGATGAGCATCACCGCCCAGACGTTCGCGAACGGAAAGCCGAGGCTGTGGAGGAATCCGCTGAGGGCAGGCAGCCCACCCTCCAGTTTCTGGATGCCGTGTCGCAGGAAGACGCCCCCTACGCCGAGACGCAGGGGTACGGCCGCATACGTCGACCAGGCGTTCATATCCGCTCCTGGTGTGTGGCGGGGATCGGCTCGCGGTGGCGCGTGTCGGTCCGCACTTCGCGCGGTGCAAGCCGGCGCACGATGACGTCGAGCGCGCGTTGCGGTTGGGATGCGCCGACCGACGCCACGTCGGCGTAGCACAGCCCTTCGTCGGGCAGTGCGTGGATGGCGACATGCCCGCCGTGGCAGGCGAGCACCGCCGACGTGCCCCGCGGGCTGGCCTGGACGAGCGGCGGGGATGCGGGGTGGAGGCCGGCGGCGTTGGCGGCCGCGAGCGCGAGCGCGCCGAGGTCCTGCGGGTCGGTCAGGCGGCTGGGGGTAACCCCGCTCAAGTCGATGAACAGGTGCTCACAGCTCACGGGACGCACCGGCTCGATGCGGGCACCAGCGGGGCGACGAACGTTCCACGAACCGGGAGCGCCCCGAGCGGGTCGCCGTACAGGTCGAGACGCTGGGCGGTGAATCCGAAACGGCCGCCGATCGCCAATCCGTTGGCGATCGAGACGACCTTGGTAATCGTGATCGTGCCGCCCTGGCGCGACGCCGCTTGAATCTCGGGGTTCGTCGCGATCGTGGACCAGGTCCCCCAGTTGCGTGGCGGCCGGCAGATCGGGTCGAGATTGCCGATCCCCAGGGCTTCGAGTGGGGAGATCGAGTCGATCGCGAAGGCGCCGGTCGTGGTCACGTTGGTCAGCAACGTGATGACTACGGCCTCGGCGGTGGTGCCGCCTTGCGAGATGAACGCACGCAGACGGAACGTGAGGGTGCCGCCGTCGCGAGGGTAGTTGACCGCCTCCACGGCGGACTTCGCGCTGCGGATCACCGTGCCGAACAGCGTGTAGCCGGCGTGCCCGCCGGTGGTGTCGGCCAGGTTCACGATCTCCACCGTCCCTGAATCGGCGGCCGTATCGGTGCCGAGCGCCGCGAAGGCAACGAACGGAAGCGGGCCGCCTGCGGTCTTGCCGCTGCTGAGGCCCGTTGCCGAATCGATGTCGAAGACCGCGTTCTGCGCCGCGCGGAACCAGACGGTGGGCGTGCCCGCCGCCTGGTGCGCCACCGACACCGGCACCGACAGTGTATCGCTCGGCATCAGGTAGATCGTGTCCAACAGCAGCGTGATCGACAACGCCTTGGACACTACCACGAGCGCCGCGGCTGTGATGCCCCGGGCGCTCGCCTGCACCTTGCCGAACCCGGCGGCCAGTCCCGTGACGATGCCGGTCAGGCTATCCACCTGGAGCAGCGCCGAGGTGGACGTCGACCAGCGCACGACCCCCGGATCCAGTGGGTTGCCGGCTGGGTCGGTGTAGTGGACAGTGAAGGCGGGGTGCACGTCGCCGATGAAGATGGAATCGAGCACGGGCGACAGGCTGAGAGCCGGGCTTGGTCCGGCGTTGTCACTGCACGCGACAGCCACGGCGAGCCCCAGCGTGAGGACGATGACGATGCGCTTCATGCGACCGCGATTCTGGAGCGAGACCGGTGGGGCCTGGGCGGCCTCAGAACATCGACATGGCCAAGAACGACCGCAAATTGTCGTTCGTGGCCCGGAGGCGGGAAGACAGCAGCCGGACGACTGACCACAGCACTTTGTAGGCGATGTCGCGATTGAAGTCGAGCAGCAGCTCGAAGTCCGAGCGGGAGATCGTGATCAGCGTGCAACCGACGTTGGCGATCGCATCGGTGGACCGTTCGGACCGGTCGAATATGGCCATCTCACCGAAATTGGCGCCGGACTTCAGGATGGCCAGCGCTTCCTCGCCGGAGCCCGGAATGGTACGGGAGATCCGAACCTCACCTTCGGCGATGATGAACAGCCGATTGCCGGGTTCGCCTTCCTTGAAGATGTACTGCCCGACGGTGAACTTCTGCTCGCGACATACCTCCGAAATGCGGGCGAGCTCGCCTTCGTCCAGGTCCTGGAAGATCGCCGCCTGTTTCAACAGATTGAGGTCCACGCGGTGAAGGTATCGGTCAAGTGAGGGCGGCACAAGTGAAACCGCTGCTGGGTCCGGCGGACCTGCTGACGCTATTGCGATTTCCGCTCGCCGCGGCGTTTCCGTTCGCCCCGCACCCGGCGATCCGGCTCGCGATCGTGGCGGCCGCCGTCGTGACCGACCTGACCGATGGCCTCCTCGCGCGGCATACCGGAGGATCGCGCTGGGGCCCGTGGCTCGACCCAGTGGCGGACAAAGTCTTCATGGCGAGCGCATTCATCACGCTCGCGGGTCTCGGCCTCCTCCACCCGCTGGAGATCGCGGGCGTCTTGTCGCGGGACATCGTCGCGGCCCTGGGGTTCACCGGGACGCTGATCCTGCGGCGCCCCGTCGCCCTGCCCGCGCGCGCGGGCGGAAAGGCCGTGACCGTGTGCCAGGTGCTGACGCTCGTGGCGCTGATCGCCGAATCGCCGTTGACGCGCCCCCTCGCGTGGGCCACCGCTGCCGTGTCGGTGTATGCCATCTGGGATTACGGACGGGCCGCCAGCCGGAGCGGCGAAACGCGGTCACCGGGCCAACCCGGGGAAAGGACCTGACGGTGGGTACGGCGAGCGTTTCGGTGCGGTGGCGCGACCATCTCGTGTTCGAGGGCGGCGGTGCTGGGCGGCCGTCGATCGTCATGGACGGCGATTCGAAGGCGGCCACGTCGCCAGTGGAGCTGCTCCTCGTCGCTGGCGCCGGTTGCACCGGCGCCGATATCGTGGGGATCCTGGAAAAGATGCGCGTCGACCTGCGCACACTCGACATGGACGTCGAAGGGACCCGGCGCGACGAGCACCCCCGCCGCTTCACCGCGATCCATTTCCGCTTTCGCGTGAGCGGCGCGGGCATCGACGAGACGAAGGTGCGCCGCGCCGTCGATCTGTCGCTCGAGAAATACTGTACGGTGATGGCTTCCCTCGCACCGGACATCCGCGTCAGCTACGACGTTGCGATTGCGTAGCGCGTTCGCGCCGCTCCTGCTCGCGGCGCTGGCGCGCCCCCTGGCGGGCCAGCTGCCGGCGGTCACCGAGCTCGACCTGGGTCCCGTCGCCACTTGGGCACGCCGCACGTTCGCGGGCGCCGCGGTGGGGCTCGCGACGCGCCCCGGCGGTGAAGGCCGGGTGGCGCTCGTCGCGGCAGTCGGATCGGCGGACGGGCACCCGGCGCTGCGGCTCGAGGCCACCGCGCAGTTTCTGGTGATGCCGGGAGCGAGGAGCGGCGTCTCACCCTACGGAGGTGTCGGCCTGTCGTACCTGGGCGCCCGTCCGTATCGGGGCGCCGGCGCGCTCGTCGTATTGGTCGGTGTGGAGGCCGCGCCCGGGCGCCAGCGAGGGTGGTTCGGGGAAGCGGGGTTGGGTGGTGGTCTTCGGCTCCGGCTGGGCTACCGCTGGCGCCGACTGCCGCCCTGGTGGTCCTGAAACGACACGGGCGCCTGTTCGAGGCGCCCGGTTCACGCGCGGGTGACGGCTCGACTCAGGCGCTCGCTCCGACCGGCGCGGGACGGGCCACAACGGGCTGGCAGTAGCGCTCCCCCAGCGTGCGGAGCTGATCGAGACCCTCCTCCGCGAGGTCTTCGTAGCGGTCTGCCAGATACAGCATCGTATCGTCGAACCACTCTTTTTGGTGTTCGGGGGTCGCTTCCAGCACGCCGCAGCGCAGGATATGGGAAAACAGCTCATCACGGGCCTGCTCGAAGGTCGTCGGGGTCGTCAACTTCCGGGGCTCACGCTTGTTCGCCATTCGGGGGCGTCCTTTCACGATAGGGCAGCTGTGAAGGCGCAATCTAATCGAGCCCTCCTTTCCAGGCAAACTGGAGTGGTATAATCCAGGGTGAGCATGCACGATCAGACGTATGGGCCGGATCGCTCCGAGCGTCTCGTGGCGTTGTTGCGCGCCCTCGCGATGCGGATCCAAGATCTCGACCGCGACGGCAGACTGCTCGAGGCCGCGCCCGAGCTGCAGCGGCTGTTGGGCAACGCGCGCAGCGAGCTGTTCCACTACGAAGTTCGCGTGACCTACGACACACCTGAAATTGCCGAAAGCCGTCGCATCGTCGATGAAGCCGAGCGACGCCTCGGCGAGGTGCGTTTCGACGAGCCGGACGATAACGAACCTTGGCGGAGGGACACCGACGGATGAACCGGTTTTACGTGGTGCTGGGTCTCGTGGCGGTCGTGGCCGGCGTCCTCATCTGGAAGAGCTCCCGGTCCGAGTCGGCGACCGCCCTCTCGTCTCCGCAGGGTGCAGCGGTGACGGTGACGGCGGCCGACAGCGCCTTCCACGGGTACTCCACCGGAAGCGATTCCGCTGCGGTGGAGGTGGTGGAATACGCCGACTTCCAGTGCCCGCATTGTGCCGAGTTCGCCGTCGTCCAGTTCCCGACGATTCGCGATCAGCTCATCGTCTCGGGCCGGCTCCGTTGGCGGTTCCGCGATTTCCCGCTGGGCTTCCCGTGGTCCCGGCTCTCGGCGCTGGCGGCGCAATGTGCGGGGGAGCAGGGGAAGTTCTGGGAGATGTCGGACGCACTGTTTCAGCGGCAAGCGGACTGGGGCCGGAATACGAAGAGCCCGAACGGGCTGTTCCGTGATCTCGCCCGGGCCAGCGGCGCGGACGTCGGCAAGTACGACGCCTGCATGGACAGCCAACGGTACGCCGGCCGCATCGAAGCCGCCCACCAGGAAGGCGTTGCGCGCAACGTCAACGGTACGCCGACCTTCTTCGTCAACGGCCGCCTCCACGAGTTCCCGCGTGGCGCGACCTCCGACGGGTTCCAGGCACTGGTCGACAGCATCTCTGGAAAGCGCCAGTAGTGCGGCACCGCCAGGCGATCGCGCTGCTGGCGCTCGTCGGGTTCTCCATCTCGCTGTACCTGTGGCTGTACAAGATCGGGATCATCGGCCGGTTGCAATGCGGCACGGGGAGCTGCGAGTACGTGCAGA